>NZ_JBDGQQ010000018.1:0-12831 GCF_042218895.1 Salinibacter sp.
GGCTCAACGATCGAGCGAACCTGCAGGGGAATGTTCGCGTCTGCCAGGGGCCGCAGCGTCTTGGGGTGCATGCCGAGGCGTCCCGACTCGGTCATTGCGTGGGCCTCCTCCATCGATAGGCGGTCGAGCCGCTCGGCGTTCTCATTTGCCGCCGGATCGTCGGTGTAGAGCCCGTCCACGTCCGTGTACCGGGTCAGGCACTGCGCCCCCAGGAGGCGCGCGAACAGGGCCGCCGAGTAGTCGCTTCCCTCGAAGCCGAGCGTCGTCGTGGATCCTGTTTCCGCCGCGCCGATGAAGCCGGCCACGACGGGTACAGCCCCCGGTGCAAGGGCCTGGTACCATTCCCGGATGCGTTCGGCCGTTGCTTCGTGGTTGACGTTCGCCTCCCCGAAGGTATCGTCGGTGATGACAAGGTTGGTCGCATCGCAGTGGGGCGCCTCCAGGCCAGCGTCGCGCAGCGCGAGCGTCACCATCGGCACCGACAGCTGCTCTCCGACGGCCAGCACCGCATCGCGGCCCGCTGGCGTGAACCCGGCGCGCTCAACCTGCGCGAAATGGCGTCGCAGGGCCCGAAGGCGTTCGTTCAGCAGGGCTTCGTAGGCCTCCTGCTGGGCAGAACTCAGCACGGCCTCGGCCTGGGCCATGTGCCGGGCCCGAAGGGTCTCCGTCAATTCCTCGACGACCGTAGAGCGGTCGGACTGTGTCGCGACGGCCTCCACGGCGGCCGAAAGCCGGCGCGACACCCTCGAGAGGGCCGAGACGACGGCAACCACCGGTCCCTCGGAGGCCGCCTCCCGCAGGAGTGCAATCACCGTCCGAAATCGTTCCGCCGTGCCCACCGTCGTGCCTCCAAACTTGAAGACGACGTGGGGGGAGCGGGCCAAATCGGGGGGACGAATCGAACGGTCGGGCACGTAGGGACGCGGCTTAGGAGAACATCGGAGATACTCCGGCCTGCTACCACAGGGTTTTGAGGAGTGTTCCGCGTCCTGGTCGGTCGGTCCTGCCTACCCCACCGAGCGCAGAAGCGCTCTGTTCGGCATCGCAGTCCGTCGATCCGACCTGTCGATTTTGCCACCCAGGTCCTCTCAGTCGTTCGTCAGCAGCACTTCCTCGGCGGGGGGGCGCAGATTGTACCGATTGCTCATGCTCGCGCCGTACGCTCCTGTCGTTGCCACTAGCAGCACATCGCCCGGCTCTGTGTGTGGCAGGCGCCGGTCGTGCCCCAGCACGTCGCCCGTTTCGCAGATGGGACCCACCACGTCCGCGGTGATGGAGGGCGCCTCGTTCAGGCGGGTCAGGTTCACGATTTCGTGGTGAGCCCCGTAGAGGGCCGGGCGGAGGAGGCTGTTCATGCCGGTGTCGAGCCCTACGTAGCGCACAGGCCCCTTCTCTTTGGTTTGCGTGACGCGGGCGAGCAGGACGCCGGCCGTGGCGACCAGGTAGCGCCCCGGCTCCATCCAGAGGTTGTACCGGGCCTGCTGCCCTAGGGCCTCGCGGAGTGCCGCGTCGAGAGCCTCCACGTCGAGGGAAGAGGCGCCGGGACGGTTCGGCACGCCGAGCCCCCCGCCCACGTTAATCGTGCGAGCGTTCGAGAAGCCGCTCGCCAGCGACGCCAGAAAGTCCGCGAGGTCGGCCCACGTGTCCTCGTCGGTGATGCCGCTGCCAACGTGCACGTGCAAACCTGTGACGGTCGTATTCGCTTGATCAGCGACCGCCCGGAGCCGCTCCAGGTCGTCCGGCACGACGCCGAACTTCGACTGCGCCCCCGCGGTGCGCACGTGGCGATGATGTCCGTGTCCCTGCCCCGGGTCCACCCGTACGAAGATCTCCTCCCCGGCAAACACGTCTGGCCGTTCGGCGAGGGGCTGCACGTTGTCGAGGGTGACGTGCACACCACGCTCGAAGGCGGTAGCGTACTCCTCAGGGGCCGCGAAATTCGGCTGGAAGAGCACCCGGGCCGGATCGAGGGCCGGAAGGGTATCGATGACCCGATCTAACTCGCCGGGAGACACGCACTCGAACCCCAGTCCCTGTTGCTCCAGCACCCGCAGCACGTGGGGGTGGGGGTTGGCCTTGACCGCGTAGAAAACCCGATCGACCGGGGCCAGATTCTGTATTTCCTCGCTCTTTGCCCGGAGCGTAGCCTCGTCGTAGACGTAGCGGGGCGACTGCTCGTCGGCGAGGCGGAGCAGTTCATCCCGGCGGCGACGCCACCACGCGTCGGGCCGCGCCTCCGGGCCAGCACTGGGCTCGACCAGCTCCTGCCACTGCGGACCAAAGATGGCATCCGGAACCTGGGCCCCGAAGAACTGGGCGTGGAGCTCCTTCATGAGACGAGAGGCCTGCTCTTCGTCCACCACGAAGCTCATGTTGAGGTCGCTCGCCGCCTGCGTCACAAGGTGCACCTTTTGCTCGTCGAACACCTCGAACGCGGGCCCGAGCTCATTCAGCAACGATCGAATGTGTCGCCCCACGAGACTCACGACGGCGCACGGGTCGATGATCTCGGCCTCACAGTACCGATTCAGGTCGTGCAGCAGACGATCCAGGACATCGGAGTCGAGCGTGTTGGCCGTCGGGTCGAGCGTGACGGTGACGTTTGCCTCGGAGGTGGCCACAAGATCCACAGACAGGCCGTGGTGCTTGAAGATCTGAAAGACATCCGCCAGGAAGCCGACCTCCTGCCACATCCCGAGCGTCTCCATGGTTATGGCCGTGACGCCGGTCTTGGCCGAGATGGCCTTCACCTGCGGGCCCGCATCGGGGCGGTCGTCGGCCACAGTCGTGCCGTCCACGGCGGGGGCCTTCGTGCTACGAACGTGGAGCGGAATCTGGTGCCGCTGTGCCGGGCCGAGGCAGCGGGGATGCAACACCGTAGCTCCCATCGTGGCTAGTTCCTGAGCCTCATCGTAGTCGAGGTGGCGGAGCAGGCGCGCAGAGGGAACCTTGTGCGGGTTGGCCGTGAAGAGTCCTGGAACGTCGGTCCAGATTTCAAGCCGCTCGGCACCCAGCTTCGCGGCGAAGTGGGCCGCCGAGGTATCCGAGCCGCCGCGTCCAAGAAGGACCGTCTCCTCGAGTGCGTTGCTCGCGATGAACCCCTGTGTGAGGTACACGGCCTCCGGGGCCCCGGCGAGGTGAGCCTGCAACACCGAATCGGCGTGCGACGCGCAGGTGGCGGACAAGTACTGACGGCGTGGAGGAAGGTGGGGATCGTCTTTGGCCCGCAGAAACTCGCGGGCGTCAAGCCACTCTACGGGCAGCCCCCGGGCTGACAGGTATGCAGCCCCGAGCCGGGTGGAGAGGAGTTCGCCGGTGGCTAGAACCTCGGCCCGTTGACGGGGCGACGGCGTGTCCATCGACTGCACCTCCGTCGTCAGGGCCTCCAGCCGTTCGAATTCGTCCGACAGTGCCGCGTTAGCCGCTACCTCCAGGTCCCGGGCCAGCGCACGATGCCGATCCCGGATGGCATCGAACGTCGACCACGGATCGCCGCCGTGCTCGGCCTCACGAAGCAGCATCTCAAGCTGGTCCGACACCCCCTGCAGGGCCGAACACACGAGGAATGGATGCCGGTCCTCCTCGCGATGAGCATGCACGACCTCGATGATCGTGTCCCAGCGGGCCCGGCTGGAAACGCTCGTCCCACCAAACTTGCACACGACCCACGAGGGGCTCGATGTCGACATAGACCTCCACTTCGTCTGCGAAAGAAAGCGATGCGGCACCGGATAACATCGGGAGGACACCGGGCAGTGGCAAGTCGTTCCGGGCGCGGTTCCATCTCTTTACACTTCTCGGGGACATGCCAGAGGGACGGATGCGGCTCGCTACGCGCAGATGCAAGTCACGTTCTGCGACGCAATCAGAGGGACGCGGCCCGAATCGAGACGACGACTGATCCATCCAAGGAGCGCGCCCTCTCGAACCAACCCCCAATGACCATGTCTGCCAAAAAAGGAATCCTCACGCTGATCTCTATCGTCTTGACGCTTCTCATCGTCCGCGTTGCCCCGATGGCGTGGAGTCAGGACGAGCCCCGCGACGCCGACGTTCTGCTCGGAGCCCTGAAGATCGAAACGGGCGACTGGGTGGCCGACGTAGGCAGCGGCGAAGGCGAGTACACACTCCAAATGGCCGAGGCCGTCGGCGACTCGGGCCGTGCCTTCGCCGTCGACATCGACGAGGACGACCTGGAGGACCTCAACGAGATTATCAAGGAGCGGGACGTTACCAACGTCACCACCGTGTCGAGCGTCTACGACAACCCGATGCTGCCCCGCCGCTCCTTCGATGCAGTGCTGATTCGGAACGCGTACCACGAATTCACGGCGCACGAACAGATGCTCCGCCACCTCCGTGCGGCGCTGAAGCCGGGTGGACGCCTCGTGATGGAGGAGTCGATTGAGGACGATCTCGTTGACGCCAACCGAGCGCGCCAAGTAGAGGCCCACGACCTCAGCATGCACCACGCCCGACGCGAACTGATGCAGGCCGGGTTCGAGGTTGTCCGCGAGGTGGACACGCTGCGCGACGAAGGCGATCACCGACACTGGATGATGGTAGCGGCCCGGCCGGAGGAGAATCGTGACTCCTGAACCATTCATCCACGCCCGTCGAAGCGCATCTGCGTCGCCAGATGCGGGTCGCTACGGCTATATGCAACTCGCTTCCCGCGTCAAATCCTCGGCTCAGAGCGAGCATTGAGGCCCACGCAGCGTCCCCGAGACCGTGGCCGCTGCGCCGCTCATCGTCTCGCTCAGCATGCCATCGCCACGCTCGTGACCGACTGGCCGCGCTTCTTCCCCGCCCTCCTCGCCGCTCATCGCCACCTGGGGGACGTGTGCACACCGTCCGCCGCACCGGTGGACGACCCGCCCGCCGCACGAAGAACGCCTGCGCTCCCCCTCGTCGTCGTCATCGCCTTTCTTGCCGGGGCCATATTCGTGCCTCCTGCCTTGGGCGACGATCGGCCGGGGGTCGTGAAAGGAGTCGTCCAGAGTGCGGAGACCGGCCAGCCTCTTCCCGGGGCGAACGTCGCCGTGCGGCAGCCGTCCGACTCGTCGCTCGTGGGCGGCGCCTCCACCGACAGCACCGGCCACTTCATCGTCGAGAACCTTCCCGTAGGCGAGTACACGGTCGTTGCGAGTTTCGTCGGGTACGAGCCCACCTCGCGCTCCATCACGATCACCCCATCGTCGCCGACCCGCACGCTCGCCCCCGTTCGCCTCGAGGGCGGCGCAGCGCAGATGGACGGGGCGACCGTTTCGGCCGAGCGGCCGTCGGTGACGACGAAGGGGAGCAAGACGATCTACAACGTAGAGATGAGTCAGGTTGCCCGCGCGGGCAAGTCTGCCGTTGACGTGCTGCGGGACCTACCGTCCCTTCGGGTCGACGAAATGAGCGGCGCCATTCACCTACGTGGGAATTCAAACGTGTCGATTCATGTCAATGGCGACCCCGTGTCAATGGACGGCAAGGCGCTCGTGCAGTACCTGAAGAGCCTGTCGGCCAACAACGTGAAACAGGTGGAGGTCAACACCAATCCCTCCGCCCGCCACGAGGCCGAGGGCACGGCCGGCATCATCAACATCGTGCTCGACCGAACGGAGGACAAGGGCCTGAGTGGCGGCGTGTCCGCCTCGGCCGGATTCGGCCCGCGCCTCGACGGCTCCGGCACCCTCGGCTACCAGGGCGGCCCCTGGACGCTCCATGGCGCCTACAGCTCCAACTACAACGAGCGCAATCTCGTCCAGGACCTGCTCCGCCACCGGCCGGACGCCGAGGCGCCGCCTCTTCTCGACCAGAAGACGTCCCGCCAGCAAGCCTACAGTGGCCACAGCTTCAACGCCGAAATCGAGTACGCCCTTGCGCCGCAGACGACGCTCTCCCTGACCTCCACGGGCAGCATATGGAACAGCGATCAGGACCACACCACCACCGCCCGGCGCAGCGACGCACCAACCAGTACCCGTGAGATCAAGCGCTCCCGTCAGTCGCTCCACCTCGACGAACGGCTCTCGGTGAGCCACCAGTTCGACGCCGAAAACCACGAGCTGTCCGCCGATCTTCGATACGACGGCGGCGAGAGCGAGACGCGCCTCCGGGAGGAGCAGGCCTCAGCCCCACCCCGCGAGCGGCAGGTCGACACCGAAACGGAGCACAACGTAGAGGCGCAGGTCGATTACACGCGCCCGCTGGGCCCATGGACCGTCGAGACCGGCTACAAGGGGACCGTCCGCCGCCTCAACGAGCACTACGAGATTCAGCATTTCGACGAGCAGGCCGGTCGCTTTCCGGCGTCGCCCGTCGAGGAAAACGACCTCTCGTTCCGCGAACAGGTCCACGCCGGGTATGTCACCGCGCAACGTCCGATCGGCCCCCTCGACGCCGAGGTCGGCCTGCGGGTGGAGCACACGCGAACGACGATTGAGCCGACGGGGACAGACGCGGACCGATCCTTGTACACCAACCTGTTTCCAAGTGCGAGCCTCACCTACGAGATGGGCCCGGGCCGCCGGGTGAGCCTCAGCTATAGCAAGCGGATCGACCGGCCGCACCTGCATCAGCTGAGTGCCTTCCGGGCGTCGAGCGATCCGTACGTCCGGTTCGAAGGCAACCCAAATCTCGAGCCGGAGAAGATCCACAAGGCCGAACTGACCGTCATGCAGAAGCTCGGCCCCGCCACCGTCACCCTCAGCCCATACGTCAGCCGCACGACCAACGCGATTGCGTGGGCCACCATCCGGGACGACAGTATGACGGTGCGGACCTACGACAACTACGACACCAACACGTCGTTCGGGGCCCAGCTCAACACCTCCCTGCGGCTGGGCAAGGACGTGAAGGCCAACCTCAGCGGCAACGCCTACCGCCGAGTCACGCAGGGCGGACGGCTCGACCCGGAGGCGCGCCGCACGCGGGTCGCCCTGATGGGCCGGGCCAACGTCAAATGGACCGTTCGCCCGGGCCTTCGCCTGCAGGTGTCGCAGTTGTACCGCACCCCCATGGACACGGGCTTCGGTCGCATCGACGGGTACGCCCGCACTCGGGCCTCCCTCGAACAGACGTTCTGGGACGACCAGGGCAGCCTCGGCCTGCACGTACGAGACCCGTTCAACACCTCCGAGATTGGACTGCGAAAACGCACGGGCACAGTCACCGAACGGCTGACGCGGGACTGGGACGGACGCACCGTGTCGTTTTCCTTCTCCTATCGGTTTGGCAATCCTGACCAGAAGAAGGACCGCCCGTCTCAATCCGGCGGGGGCGGCGTAGGCCCCATGGGCGGCGGGTAGCGGTCGGATCGTCTCGACGACCGTGCTCGTTTCGCAGAGGAGGCAATCGGGGCTGTTCCGGTTGCCTCCTCGCCGTATTTCGATTTTTTCTCACAACTCGCAGATTGGCCCGTGCCGACTGGTTCCGCCTCTCCCCTCCATGCCGACGGTTCGGGGAACCGTTCCCACGGAGAGGAGAATCCCGAATCGGCGCCCTCCTCAATGGAGCTGGAGGAGCCCGATCTGCCGTACGCCGGGTTTACGTGGGCCGAGATCGGAGTTATCGGGGGCGTCTGTGTTCTTCTGGCCACCCTCTCATTTCTCACGAGCCTCAACAGCTCGTGCTGCGCTCCGTCGACCCAGGCAGAGATGTTTCGGGACGCCACGACGAAACTGACGGTCGTGCTTCTCTACGCGCTCGCCGCTCTTCCGATCTTCTGGGCCTGCGTTCGCTTGCATCCTCGAACGCAGGGAGGGGGGCTGCGTGGATGGGGACTCGTGCTGGGCGGACACCTTCTTCTCGCGGTCTGCCTTCCGTACATCATGGAGATTGGGCGGCATGCCGCTCGGGCCGGCATCGTCACGCTCTGGCCCCCGCCCGATCCGCCCGAGAACTCCTTTCATCCGGTCGAAATTCTGACCGGCCTCGAATTTCTGAACGTGCTGGTTCCGTACTCGCTTCTGCTGATGATCGGGATGGGGCGGTACGAATACCTGCGGTCCCAGGCGCGCGAGGAGCAGGCGGAGAAGATCGAACGCGAGGCCGAACAACTGCGCTCCCAACTGACGGAGGCCCGCTTGGAATCGCTGCGAATGCAGATCAACCCGCACTTCTTTCACAACACCCTGCACACCATCTCCACGATGGCGGGCCGCAATCCCGAGGGCATCCGGCGGGCCACGGCCCGACTGAGCGATCTGATGCGGCACGTCCTCTCTACGTCCGACCAGCAGGAGGTGCCCCTCGATGAGGAACTGGACATGCTCGAAAGTTACCTCGACATCCAGAAGCTCCGTCTCGACGACCAACTCGAGATTACATTCGACATTGATCCCGACACTCGGCGTGCCCTCGTTCCGACCCTGGTGCTGCAACCCATCGTCGAAAACGCGGTCAAGCACGGGTTCGAGGGGGCCGACGAGACCGGCCACCTTTTCATCCGGGCGGCGCGGGACAGCGAGGCACTCATCCTTGAGGTAGTGGACGATGGACAGGGCCTCTCCGGGGACGGCGCGGTGCCCTCAGGGAACGGGCAGCCCTCCGATCCGACTGACGAGGAGGGCGTGGGGCTCCAGAACATTGCCGAGCGGCTCGACGGCCTCTACGGCGACGCCGCTGCGCTTGACTTCGAGCACGCCCCAGATGGCGGGCTGCGCGTCGTCATCCAGCTACCGTTTCACACGCCCGAGTCCGACCGCAGCCTCCGAGCATCAGGGATCGTGGCCGAATAGCGTTTCCCTCCACTTCTCACCCCTCGTCCTGTTGCCATGCCCGACGCCCCAGTTCTTTCCATCCTCGTCGTGGACGACGAACGGTACGCCCGCGAGCGACTCGTCGAGCTTCTGGAGCCCCGCGAGGAGGTGCGGGAGATCGACCGCGCAGATTCTGGCAACGACGCCGTCGAGGCGCTCCGCACCACGTCGTACGACCTCGTCTTTCTAGACGTACAGATGCCGGAGCGCACAGGGCTGGAGGTGATCGAAACCATCGGCCCCTCCAATATGCCCCCGACGATCTTTGTCACGGCCTACGATCAGTACGCCCTGAAGGCGTTCGAGTACGCCGCGATCGACTACCTGCTCAAACCCTTCGACGACGACCGGTTCGAAGAGGCGTTTCGGCGCGGGCTCGAGATGCGGTCTCTTCAGGAGGCCGAGGCCGTCGCCGACCGGTTCCGTCGCCTGCTCGATGCCTCCGAAGAGGAAATCGTGGCCGCGGCGGACGGCGAGGCGTCCGAGGCCCCTGACGCCGACCGCGCCTCCGATCCAGAGACGTCCTACCTCCGGCGGCTCACCATCGACCTACCGGGCAAGGTGCGCGTCGTTTCCGTCGACGACATTCGGTTCATCACCGCCGAGGACGCATACGTGAAAATCCACACGGCCGACGAGACCTACCTGTTGCGCGAGCGGATGCACGTCCTGGAGGACCGCCTTGATCCCTCAAACTTCGCCCGTATTCACCGGTCCACGATCGCGCGGCTTGACCTCATTGAGGCGGTGTACCGCCGCTCCGGCGGTGACTACACGGCCCGGCTCGAAACCGGTGAGGAACTCGACGTAAGTCGGAGTCGGCACGAGGACCTGCTCGCCCAGCTTGAGACAGGCCTCTCGTGAAGACCATCCCCGGTAGTGGCAGCAGAGCGTGTTCTACGTCTCCACCGCCTCCGCTGGCTCTTCGGTCTCAGCCCTTTCGGCCTCAAGACGCTCCTGCTTGATCTCCCGCCACTCCTCAGCGAAGTCCTCGAGGTAGGTCTCCATGAGGTCGTAGAAGGCCTTCATACGCTCAAGGCTCTGACTCGTCTTTTCGGTCTCCTCCCCTCCTTCCCCAGCATCAACGCGCGCAAGGAAGCGCTCGGCCAAGTCCCGGTTCTTCCGGACCGTGGCCATGCTGAATTTAAAGTTGTTGAAGAAGATGTCGGGGTGAGACGCGTAGTAGTTCCGTCGGTTGTTGGGTCCTTCCACCTTGCGAACAAGCCCCATGTCGTCGAGGCGTCGCACGGAGATGGAAATCGGCCCTTTCGACCGATCAAGAATCTCGACCATGTCGTCGAGTGAGACCGGATCGTCCTTCGTAAGAAGAAGCCCGACAATCAGGCCTTGGAGCCGACGAAGGCCAAAGTCTTCGTAGATGTTGCCGATCTCTTCGATCAGTTCGCGCTCGAGCGAGGATGGTTCTTTCGAGTGACTCATGTGCTTTGTGAAGGCAATGATGCATAAGCACCAGCCTTAAGAGGCTGGCAAACGGTGGGGCATTGTTCATCTGTTAAATGTTGGGGGACCCCCATAGTTGCGGCTTGATCGTTTCTTCGGGGGTGTCGGAGTCCCCGTCCCCACGAGGTAGGATGCCACGCTCGTGGACTCAGGCCTTCCGATGCATGTCCATCGCCGGAAGCCTCACGATTCTTTCTCGGCCGCACAAGGCTTCGAAAGTCGTGCCATGACGACGGCTATCGCACCCTGGGCACGAAACAGACAAGCCGAATATAGGGGCCGCGCTCCAATTTGTCCAATTTTTGTTGAGCCCCTCGGTGCCGAGTGCTCCTCTCCTTCTTCCAGCCCCCTGTTCTGCGTCCAAACGGGATCAGACCCAGGCGGATTTCGGATTCGGCGTTGTTACTCAGCACTACTCCCACTCAGCGCACCAGCACGACAGATGCTGTGTTGAATGTCAAGCGTGTCAGGTTCCTGGATGCAGCGATGCGTCGAAGGGGCGACCGGATTTCAGCACGCCGTAGCAAATATGCAGGAGCTCCCGCACGTCCACTGCCCCTTCGTGACGCGTTCGTTCTCGTGGGGCGTCTGGCGAGCGGCCCGACGAACCACTCAGCGCCCGCCCCGCCAGGTGCCGGAGCGTCCCTGAGCGCACTACGGCGGCGGTCCCACGGGCCGCCTGAATTAGCTGCACCGCGAGTGGCCACAGTCGGCGCACTCCATGCAGCCCTCCACGTGCCGGACGTTTGAGGAGCCGCACTGGTCGCAGGTGACCGTGTGGCCCGAGGCGTGAGCACGAAGGGCCTTCGCCATCGACTGGCCGAAGGATGCGATGGAGCCTTCCGCCTTCTCAAGTTGCTCCACGAGGAAGTCGATCTTCGAGCCGTGGCGCAGGGCCGTAGAGACGAGCCGCGTTTCTACCCGCACCTCATCGGACGGCATGTGGCTGGTGATGTCCCCAATCACCACCGTTCCATTCGGCCCCAGGAGCGAGTAGTGTCGGCTCTCGTTTTTCTGAATGTATCCCTCATCGATCCGCTCACTGTCGTCGCCGAAGAGCGGGGCCTTTCCTTCCGACTTGAAGGCGAAGACCTCGTAGGGATCCTCTTCCAGGAAGCCCACCAGAATGGTCCAGTGGTCGCCCTGGTACCGCACACGGTGAATGGCGCAGGGCAGGGTCTCCGGACGGTCGGGTGCCTCAGTGCGGGGCACCGTCTGGTCCTCCTCGTCGTCGCCGGAGAGCACCGCACTCATCGTCCCGGCGCGGTAGGTCGTGACCCCCTTGATGACGCCGGTGGCGTGGGCCTTTTTGTAGAGCTCCTTGAAGTCCTCGAAGGGATAGTCGTTCGGGACGTTGACCGTTTTCGACATTGAGGAGTCCACGAAGGGCGCGAGTGCCTTCATCTGCGCGAGGTGGTCGTCCACGTCCAGATCGCGGGTCGTGACGGCCCAGTCGGCGTCCGGGTCCCAACTGCCGCCCTCCTCCATGTGGCGGACGGCGTAGTCCTTCACCTCCTGATCTTTGCAGATGTCGCGCGTCGGGTGAATTTGCCAGTGGGTGTAGCCCTCTTCCTGGCAGCGGAGCACAGTCTCGTCGCCCTGCTCCTCGGCAACCCACGCCGTCCCGTCTGCATCGATGTCCTGGCCCACCTCGTAGGCCGTGGGCGACATCGCGGGCCGGTTGACGTCCTCGGGCAGGGCCGGCTGCTCGGAGGTCCGGATGTAGCTGTGCATGAAGACCGGCTCGATGCCGCTCGACGGCGCGTTGCCCAGCGTCGACGTGTTGCCCGTGGGCTGGATGCTGAGCAGGTGACTGTTGCGCAGGCCCAGGTCGCCAATCATCTCCCGCGTCTCCTCCGAGAGGCGCTGCACGAAGGGGCTGCTGAGGTACTCGTCTTTGTCGAAGAGCGGGAACGCGCCCTTCTCCTCCGCGAGGCGCGCGCTGGCCTGGTACGCCCGGTTGGCCAGGTGCTCCTGAAACTCGCGCATCACGCGGGCGCCCTCCTCGGAGCCGTAGCGCGTCTTCATCATCATGAGCGCCGAGCCGTCGCCGTAGTGGCCGAGGCCGATGCGGCGCTTCTGCTGCAGGTTGCGCTGCTGCTCCTCCAGCGGGACGTAACTGATGTCGTTGACGTTGTCGAGGAAGCGGACGGCGAGGGGGACGAGGTCGTCGACGAGGTCGTAGTTGATCTCGCCTTGTTTTCGATCTACCAACTGAGTGACATTTAGATTACCAAGTAAGCATACCCCTCCAACTGGGAGGACTTGCTCGCCACAGGGATTCGTCGCATTGATATGTTCTACGTAATTTAAGTTATTCTCCCTGTTTATTGTATCAACAAAGATGACACCCGGCTCATTTCTTTCGTACGTCGACCGCATGATCTTGTCCCAGATCTCGCGGGCCTCGTACACCGCAGGCTCGCCCGTGGCCGGGTCCTTCCACGTCTTCACCGTGCCGCCCTTTTCCTGGTAGGCCTTCAGGTTGCCGTCCCAGTGCTCTTTGTAGAACTCCTTCTCGTTCTCGTAGTCCGGGAAGCGAAGGGCCCATTTGTCGTCGTTCTTCACCGCCTCCATGAACGCGTCGTTGACGAGCACCGACATGTTGAACTTGTGGAGG
>NZ_JBDGQQ010000180.1:0-3485 GCF_042218895.1 Salinibacter sp.
CCAGGGAGGGCACGGCGGCCTGGCGGTAGTCGGTGAGGACGTAGGTGGCGCCGCTAAACGCCTCGTTGAATCCGCGCAGGACCACTTCGCGCCGGTCGATGCCCGTCTGCGCCATGTCGACCCCGGGGACGGAGCGGATGGCCTCGACCGTGGAGGTGCTGACCTGACGCCCGATGTCCTCGGGCTGGAGGACGGAAATCGAGGCTGGGGCGTCGAGGATCTTCTCCTGTCGCCGCGAGGCCGACACGACGACCGTCTCCAGACTCGACGTCGACAGCGGCAGTTCGACCGTCAGGTTGCGCGACTCGCCGGCCTCCACCGCCAGCGTGCGCTGCTGCGTCTGATACCCAACGAAGCGCACTTCAAGGACGTACTCTCCGGGGGGCACTTCGGTGAATCGGAAGGTGCCCTCCGTATCGGTCGCCGTTCCACTGACGGCGGTAGACGCGTCGGGCTCGCGCAGTGCCACGTTGGCCCCGATGAGGGGCGACCCGTCCTGGGCGTCGACGACGGTCCCAGTGAGCGTAGCGCTGTCCTGCGCTCCGGCCATTGGCGGAAGGAGGGACAGGAAGAGGGCTGCGACAAGGAGAGCAAATGCGTAGCGCCTCGTGTCCAAAGCCATGGAAGAAGGGGGGTTGTGTCAGAAGTAAATGGGACCGATGAGGCCGAAGGACTTGGTATCGCACTCAACCGGACACACATTTTAGAAGAAACAAAAAAGATAATCAATGAACGCCGAAGGGCCTCGCGGCTTGTCCTTTGCGCCAGACTGCAATGTTCGCCGCGGACGGACAGCGTCGGTGCGCACGTTTCCCAAATCCTATTCCGGGTTGAGAACACACGCATCTTCTCCGGACAGGAGCACCCGGGGAGCAGACGGCCGAGCGGCTTCGTCTCGGCCCGTTCGCCTCCTGTTGCCGTCGCCGTTCGGCCCTGGTCCCCGGATGCGCTCGCTGAGTCCCTGCTCCGTTCTCCCGTTCCCAGATTCGGGAACCACTCGGACAGAGAACCGCTTGGCTGAACGGCGAGTCCCACGTTAACCTCAGTGCTGACTTCGGCCCCGCAGGCGTCTGTGGGACACGGCCCTGTCGATGCCAGAACTGCTATAACGCACTTCACAGACGTACGCCCATGACTGCCCCCGATGCGCCCGTTGGCTCCCCCCTGGACCTCGATCTTCGTGCCCTCTATCGGGCGCTCTTGGAGCCCCGGGTCATCGAGGAAAAGATGCTCACCCTCATCCGACAGGGCCGCCTCGCGAAGTGGTTCAGCGGGTACGGGCAGGAGGCCATCGCCGTGGGCACCACCTGGGCGCTCGACGACCGCGACTACATCTTGCCCATGCACCGCAACCTCGGGGTCTGGACGACCCGCGACGTGGATCGGGAGCGCCTCTTCTGCCAGCTCATGGGCAAAGAGGGCGGCTTCACGAACGGGCGCGACCGCACGTTCCACTTCGGCCTGCCTGAGAAGAACATCGTAGGCATGATCTCGCACATGGCCGCCATGCTGCCGGTGGCCTGCGGGCTGGGTCAGGCCATCCGGTACCGTGAGGAGGACCGCGTCGCCTGCGCGTTCTGCGGCGACGGGGGCACCCGCGAGGGGGACTTCCACGAGGCGCTCAACCTGGCGGCGGTGTGGGACCTGCCGGTCGTCTTTCTGGTCGAGAACAACGGCTACGGCCTGTCGACGCCGACCGAGGAGGCGGTGGCAGTCGACGACATCGCCGACGCCGCCGACGGGTACGACATGCCCGGCCGTGTAGTGGACGGCAACGACCTGCTGGCGGTGATGGAAGCGGTCGGGGAGGCCCGCGCCCATGCTCGGGAGGAGGGCCCCGTCCTGCTGGAGATGAAGACCTTCCGCGTGCGGGGCCACGAGGAGGCCTCCGGCACCGCCTACGTGCCCGACGAACTGATTGAGGACTGGACGGACAAAGATCCCGTCGACCGGTTTGCGGCGACGCTCCGGAACGAAGGGCTGCTCGACAGCGACGAGATGGAGGCCCTCCGCAACGACCTCGAGTCGACGATCGACGACCTCGCCGAGTGGGCGCTCGACCAGCCCGAGCCGACGAGCACCCCCGAGGCGGAGCGCGACGCGGTCTTCGCCGACGCCCCCGATCCGGCGCTGCCGTCGCCCGACGCCGACACGGAAGAGCCCCGCTTCATCGACGCCGTCCAGGACGCCCTCTGGACCGCGATGCAGGACGACGAGGACGTGATCCTGATGGGCCAGGACATCGCCGAGTACGGCGGGGCCTTCAAGGTGACCGACGGGTTCGTCGAGGAGTTCGGCGCAGAGCGCGTCCGCAACACGCCGATCATTGAGGGCGGGGCGATCGGAGCGGGGATGGGGCTGGCCATCGAGGACCTTCCGGCGGTCGTAGAAATGCAGTACGCCGACTTCATCTCGTGCGGCTTCAATCAGACGGTCAACAACCTGGCGACCACGCACTACCGGTGGGGCCAGCCCCTCAACGTGACCATCCGCGCCCCCTTCGGCGGCGGCATCGGGGCCGGGCCGTTTCACTCACAGTCGCGCGAGGCCTGGTTTGCCCACACGCCGGGCCTCAAGGTGGTCATCCCCGCCACGCCCCGCGACGCAAAGGGGCTTCTCCGAACCGCCCTGGCCGACCCGAATCCGGTCCTCTTCTTCGAGCACAAGAAGCTCTACCGCTCGGTCCGCGGCGCAGTGCCGACCGAGGACTATTCGCTGCCGTTCGGGGAGGCGCGCATCGCCCGCGAGGGCACCGACGCGACGATCGTCACCTACGGCGTGGGCGTGCACTGGGCGCTGGACGAGGCCGAGCACCAGGCCGAGGCGAACGGGGCGGAGCTGGAGGTGGTGGACCTGCGCACCCTGGTGCCGTGGGACCGCGAGACGGTGCGCCAGTCGCTCGCCAAGACGAATCGCCTCCTCGTGCTGCACGAGGCGACGCGCACCGCGGGCTTCGGGGCCGAGCTGGCCGCGGAGCTGGGCGAAATTGGCTTCAAATTGCTCGACGCACCCATCCGGCGCGTGGCCGCCGAAGACCTGCCGGTGCCGAATGCCAAGCCGCTGGAGGACGAGATCTTCTCGGCGACAGCCCGGCTGCGGCCGACGGTGGAGGAACTGCTGGCGTTTTAGCCGATCGCCGCTGAGCACTGGCGGACGCTACTGATCGTTATGGTTCGACCGATACGTTTCCACGCAAGCCTCCCATTCTCAGCAAGTCGACAGCGAATCCTGCGGGCCGCCCGAGGTTTGGAAATCCAGTCGGCCGCCGATCCAAAACGGCACTTGCTGAGATCAGTCGAGAAGAGAATCGACGCGATTGAGGGGAGACCGGTATCCGGCATCGATCATTTCCGTAAGCAGCGTATTGGCCTGCGTTCGAGACAGATAGCCCTGCTGTACGGAGGCCACGAGAATGCCGAGCGTGCCCGTAACGGGAATATCATACTGGCGAGCGGCGGCCCTTGCATCCGCATCGTCACTGGCAA
>NZ_JBDGQQ010000181.1:0-21080 GCF_042218895.1 Salinibacter sp.
GCAGGAAAAGCACTACAGGATCAGGAAAACGGCTCTATATCGGAAATCAGGGTCTTGCGATTCTCCTTACATTTTCTTAACACTTGAGTACCCAGCCGCGAAGTTATCTGTTTGATTCTTGCAATCTAAGTGCTTAAATAGAGAAGTGACGATGAAAAAAAATATCACTTCGCGTTGCAACCAAATCTCGGTAGGTGTAAGCATCCCTTGACTGTGGCGAGTGCCGTACGCAGGCGATCGTCGGGGTGAGTCGGGAGTGCCAGTTATCTGTTCGTGGCCTGTCAACTCTCGTACTTAGCATGTCAGCGGGATTTCAAAACTCGAAGGGTACATCTCCCCGGTGCTTGCTTCGCGTGGAGCCGAGATCATCCCGAGATGTGCCGTCTTTTTCTGGAAGGTTCCTCCTCCGAAGGCCTCTGAGATCGGAACGATTAGCGTAGGCTGAGAGGTCGCGTGTGCACGTGCGGGACGGCCGTCGGCAGAGCACTGGAGGATCTAGAACGTTCCATTCTAGAATTATACGTCCCACAGTATTCTAAAAAGAAAGCCCGAATTTAAGCAATGGCAAAAAGCTTTCAGCACCAAAAACCGCCGTCACGGATCGACCTCACGCTTGATGTCGCCACCGGAGACGCGAAGGAGAAGGTAGAAATTCCACTTCGGCTTTTGGTCATGAGCGACCTCACGGGCAAGAAGGAAGACACGCCGCTTTCGGAACGCGAGGTTGTTAGCATCCGGGACAACAACTTCGATGACGTGATGGAGTCGTATGATCTGGACCTTGAATGTATCGTCCCGAACAAGCTCACAGGAGAGGGGGACATGAAAGTCGAACTTGAGTTTGATAACCTCGATGACTTTGAACCGGAGCAAGTGGCCCAGCAGGTGCCAGAGCTGAGTCGGCTTCTGGCCGCTCGCAACCTGCTGAAGGACTTGCGCAACCGACTGATCAGCATGCGGGAGTTTCGGGAAGAGTTGGAAGAGATCATCACCGATGAAGAGTCCCGACAGGAGCTTCTGGGAGAGCTGAAAAACGTTGTGCCGGAAGAGGACAGTGGGTGAGGGGAACCTCAGCGGGGAGCCGGAGGAACACGGCGAGGACTTAACTTCGCCATACGTCCACGGTGTTACGTGCGATGCGGTGTTCCGTCTATACGGTGCTCCGTGCTACGGGGCGTTGGCGAGGATGAAGCCCTTGCGATCCGTTCCAGGCACTTCCCGCCGGGCAGCGCGACCGGCTTCGGTTGTTGAGGCTCAGAATTCGTTACTGCAAATATTACAACACGCAGCCATGCCGCAGGAAGAAACTCAGGAGACGTCGGCCGAGACCCAGGTAGAGACCGAAGAAGAGAGCGTTCTGGATAGCATCTTCTCGCAGGTCGACGCTCAGACTCCGGGCGAGGAGGTTGAGGTTGAGGAGTTTAAGGATCCGGAAGCCGTCGCCGAGAAGGATCGGGGCGCGATGGTATCGGCGGCCCTGCGCGTCTTCGTGGACGCCGTTAGCGATCGTGACAAGCCTGTCGACGAGATCGATAAGTTTCTGTTCGACAGCCTCATCTCGTCGGTCGACGAGAAGATCAGCGAGCAGCTCGATGCCATCATGCACCACGAGGACTTCCAGGACCTGGAGTCCTCCTGGCGCGAACTGAAGTTCTTGGTGGACCGAACCGATTTCCGACAGAACGTGGAGATCGAGGTGCTGAACGCGTCGAAGGACACCCTTCGGGAGTCCTTCGAAGATTCCCCGGAGCTTATCCAGTCGCCGCTATATGAGCACATATACACAAACGCCTACGACCAGCCGGGCGCCGATCCATACGGAGCCATCATTTCTGGCTATGAGTTTGACAATCATCCACAGGACATTTCTCTCATGCGCACCGTGTCGAAGGTGGCGGCCGCGGCGCACTGCCCGTTCATCGGGTCGGTCGGGCCAGAGTTCTTCGGGGTAGAGTCCATGGAGGAGTGGAAGAAGATCCCCGACCTGTCCGCCTACATGGAGACGGCGGAATATACCAAATGGAATTCGTTTCGGGAAACCCCGGATTCGCGCTACCTGGGACTTACCTTCCCGCGCATGCTGCTTCGGCTGCCGTACGGAGAGGACACCATCCCGGTTGAAAACTTCAACTACGAGGAGGACGTGAGGGGAGACGACCACGAGGAGTACCTCTGGGGCAACTCGTCCTTCGCCTACGCGGCGAACATGGTCGAGGCCTTTATTGACGATGGGTGGTGTGTGCAGGTTCGGGGACCACAGTCCGGCGGCAAGGTGGAGGACCTCCCTGTCCACATTTATGACGAGGGGCGGGGCAACGAGATGAAAATCCCGACGGAGGTCCCCATCAGTGAAACGCTCGAATTTGAGTGCTCCAAGCTCGGATTCATGCCGCTCAGCCACTACGAGGGAGAGGATTACGCCGTTTTCTTCTCGTCAAACTCGGCCCAGAAGCCGAAGGAGTACGACGACGACTTGGCCACGGCCAACAGCCGAATCAACGCCCGGCTGCCCTACGTCTTCCTCGCCTCCCGCATCTCCCATTACCTCAAGGTCCTTCAGCGAGAGAACATCGGAGCCGCAAAGGACGAGGGAACCATTGAGGAGGAACTGAACGAATGGCTCAGCAACCACGTCACCGAGATGCCGAATCCCTCGCCTGAACAGATCGCGCAGTATCCGCTGCGGAAGGGCGAGGTCACTGTCGAGGAGATGCCCGACAACCCAGGCTTCTTTAAGGTGGACACGATGATTATGCCGCACTTTCAAATTGAGGGTATGGACATCAGTCTCAGCCTCGTGAGCAAGATGCCTAAGGAAGAGTAGCGTTGGGAACCGCAGGGACGAAGCCTCTGCTCAGACTTTGGGCGTTGGCGTCCGTTTCTTGAAGGTAGAGGATCATACTCATCTCTTTGGGTAATCCTGATTCCCAAATTACCTGACGAACTCCATTCTCATCTCATTCCAACCAACCTGAAGTGTAATCATGCCTCAGCCTATCACTGCCACATTTAAAGACAGCGGTGGAAACAAAATCAAAGGAGGCGTCCAGGTCGCAGGGCGCGAGGAGGACGTTGATGTGCTTGAGTTTGACCACTCAATTAACATTCCGGTCGACACCCAGAAGGGGGAACTCCAGGGCATCCGCGAGCATCAGGCGGCGACGATCTGGAAGCCGGTCGACCCGGCCACGCCTATGCTCTACAAGGCCCTCACCAACGGCGAGACGCTGAAGGAAGTCATATTCCACTGGTATCACATCGACAAGACGGGCACTGAGACGGAGTACTTCACCCTTACGTTGGAGAATGCAAAGATTGCGAACATGAAAACCCTGTCGCCGGACCGGCAGGATCCTCGGAATAAGGAGCTTGACCACAGGGATATGGTCAGTCTTCTCTATGAGAAGATTTTGTGGAAGATCACAGACGGAAACATCGAGAGCAGCGACGCCTGGAAGGAAGAGCGCTAGGATCGCGGACTTGATCACACGTCTCAATGCCTCCGGGGACGTTTGTAATGTAAACAACGTGAACACATGAACGTGAACATATGAAGGCGAGCATTTTCGACGTGCTCACCGGGACCTTTGCGAACGGCCGTCCGGTCACCTCGGTCTCGGAAGATCAGCGTCTCTTGTTGAGCGTGGTGAGCAATCTGAACCGGCTGTTTAACACGCGCCGAGGGACCGTCGGGCACCTGCCCGACTACGGGTTGCCGGACATGCTGACGGTGTACCGCGATTCTCCGCAGTCGGCCGACGAACTTCGTCGTGCGGTCAAGGAGTCGATTGAGACCTACGAACCTCGCCTGAACCGTGTCCGCGTTCGCCGCCGCGAGACCGATGAGCACTCGATGCGTCTGGTCTTTATTGTAAAGGCTGAGCTGGAGAATGGGGACCGGGTGCGCTTTGAGACGATGTTCGAGTCCCAGAAAACGGCGAAGGTCAAGCCGGTCGGCTCCTACGTCTGAGCCGAGCCTGCTCGCTCCCTTCTTGTACTTGACTGAGGCCTGTTCCGATGTCGCGCCGCTACTACGAAGAGGAAATGCGGTATCTGCAGGAAGCGGCGAGGGTCTTTGCCGAGGCCCACCCCGACCAGGCCCGCTACCTCGACGTCGACAGCGTGTCGGACCGTGATCCGTACGTAGAGCGGCTGTTTGAGGGATTTGCTTTTCTCTCGGGGCGAGTTCACGAGCGGCTGGACAACGAAATGCCGGAGTATACCGAGAGTCTCCTCCAGCTGCTTTATCCTCATTTTCTGAAGCCGATTCCGGCGTTCAGCATCGTCGAGCTGGAGCCTGAGCTTGGACTCGTCCAGGAGACGACGGTTCTGGACCGAGGTCTGGAGGTGCGCTCCGAGCCGGTAGGGCCCGAGGAGGTCCGGTGTCGCTTTACGACGACGCAGGACGTGCGGGTGCAGCCGCTTCAGCTGGAGCGGGCGTCGCTGCACTATCCGGGGGACAACACCAGTAGCGTTCGGCTGCGCTTCGCACTCGATCGGGGCGTCAGCTACAACGAACTGGACCTCAGTCCCCTTCGGCTGTACTTTCAGGCCGATGCCTCCACGGCGTCGACGATGCACCTGTTTTTTACGAGGCGCGTCTCGGACGTATCGGTGTCTACGCTGGACGAAGAGCACCACGTCGCGCTTCGTGGACAACGCTGGGTGCAGCCCGCGGGGCTGGCGGACGAAGAGGGACTGCTGCCCTACGGGCCGAACACCTTTGCTGGATTTCAGCTACTGCAGGAGTATCTGTGCTTCCGCCGCCGATTCTGGTTCGCCGACCTCACGGGACTGGATCGGCTCGACGTGCCCGACGACGCGGAGGCCTTCGAGGTCGAAGTCTTCTTCGACCGTCCCTACCCGGAGGAACGACGGTTCGAGACGGAAAACGTCCGGCTGCACTGCACGCCGGTCGTCAACATTTTTGACACCGATGCCGAGCCGATCCACGTCGACGGCGAGGTAGGCGAGCATCGCGTGGTGCCGAGCCTGCGCTACCGGAAGAGCATCGAGACCTACGACGTCCAAAGGGTGGTCGGTATCGAGGACGCGACGGGGGAGCGCCACGAGTATGAGCCCTTCTTTTCGTTTCGGCACGACCGACAGAATGGACGGGCCCACGGGGAGCAGGGGCGCTTCTTTACGACGAGTCGGCGGATGGGACCGGGCGACCGGCCGGAGGTCTATCTCTCGCTCAGCGATGCTCAGCTGCGGGCCCTATCTGACGTTCCGGCCGAGACCCTCTCGCTAGAAGTGCGCTGCACGAACGGCACGCTGCCGCGCGAGACGCTCAAGAAAGGGATGATCAACCGGCTCGCGCCGGACGTGCCCAGCATTGTAGAGCCCCGGAATCTCACGCAGCCGACCCTCGTTCGGCATCCGCCGAATCAGGACGAGGAGGATTTTTTCTGGAAGCTGATCTCCCACTGGTCGATGAATTACCAGTCGGTGGCCAGCAAGGACGCGCTCGTGGGATTGCTCAGGCTTTACGACTGGGCCGATACCGGTGCCAACCGGCGGCGGCTCAGCGGCATCCGCGAGGTGGACTGGGCCCCGAAGGAGATCATCGAGCACGGCGCCGTCCTCCGAGGGAGCGAGGTGACCATCGAGGTTGAGGAGGGGCACTTCGCCGATGAGGGGGACCTGTGCCTCTTTGGTCTGGTGATGAGCCGGTTCTTCTCGATGTACTCGACCATCAACTCGTTCGTCCATCTAGTCGTTACGACGAGCCCATCAGAACAACGGTACGAATGGACACCAAATCGAGGAAGTCGTCCAAATTTGTAGAGGGGATCGAGGAGGCCAGGGCGCCGTCTCCTGCGTTAGACCCGTCTGAGTCCGGCGTGCATCGCCGGCTGCTGGACGAGGGGCATCGCTTCCGGTTTTCGCAGGCGGTTCGGCTACTCGAACTGATGTTTCCGGACGCCCCCGGCCCCGGAGAAACGACCAGCGTCACGGATTCCCCGATCCATCTGCGCCCGAGTGTCGATCTGGCCTTTCCGCCCACGGACGTGAAGCGGGTCGATCAGGCCGACGACGATCCCCGGGGCATCCACGTCGTCGTCACCTTCCTTGGCCTGTACGGCATCGATTCGCCCCTCCCCTACCACTTCCACGATCATCTAGCGAAAAAGACGAAGGAAACGGCACCGCACCGCGATTTCCTCGACATCTTTAACCACCGACTGTACGCCTTCTTCTATCGCGCCTGGAAGAAGTACCGGCCGCACTTGCACTACCGCCCCGGAGGGCGCGATCAGCATTCCCGGCGGTTCATCTCCCTTGCCGGCGTGGGGACGCCGAACGCGCTTGACGACGTGTCCCTGTCTCCGATGCGGCTGGCCGCGCAGGCGGGGGTGATAGCCCCTCAAACGCGGAATGCCGCGGGTCTTGAGGCGCTCATCGGAGCATTCTTCGGCGGAATTGAGGTTGAGGTCATCGAAAACGTCCCGCGCTGGGTGCCGATCCCGTCCCCGTCGGGCCTGGGAGACAGAGACTTTCGGTTGGGCGAAGAGGCAACAATTGGGGAACGGGTCTACGACCGGTCTGGGAAGTTTCGACTCCGACTGGGGCCGATGCCCCTCGAGCAATACTTGGCGCTTCTGCCCGGCGGAGAAGACGTGCCGAAGTTGCGCGACCTGGTCCGCCTGTACACGCCGGATTCCCTTGCCTATGACGTCGAGTTGCGAATTCGCTCCGAGGACCTGCCGACCACCCGGCTCGGCGAGTCCGGGAGCCAGCTCGGCTTCACGACGAGCGCAGGGCCTCCCCGAGAGCCTGTAATCAATCGCATCGTCGACTACACAGCGGATTCCGCACCCCAATCCACAGCTCGTTCCTGAGCGGCCTTTCGTGTTTCGTTCACTCACTCTGGTCTGCACGCCATGGTCACCGACGATGTCAAGAAGCTCCTGAAAAAGCTCAACGATCGTCTCACGCGCGACCTGGAGTCGGCCGCCGGATTCGCCGTCAACCGCAGCCACTACGAGGTGACGCTCGAGCACCTCCTGGTCAAGCTCCTGGAAACGAATGAAACGGATCTGGCGCTCATCCTGAACCACTTCGGCGTCGAGCCGGGGCGCTTCGAGGAGGCCCTCGTGCATCAGCTCGAGAACTTCCGGACGGGCAACGCCAGTCGCCCGTCCTTCTCGCCGACGTTGCTCGAGACCGTCGAGTCGGCCTACCTCATCGGGTCTGTGCACCATGGGTTTGGCAGCGTGCGCTCGGGGACGTTGCTAGACGCGATGCTGCGCAGCGATGCCCTCAAGACGAAGGCGTACATGGACGTGCTGCGGCCTGTCGGACGGGACGACCTCCGCGAACACTTCCTCGACATCGTCGCCGGATCGACCGAGTCGGCCGCTCGGGCCCCCGAGACGGCCCCGCCCTCCCGCGACGGGGTGCCGGAGGAGGCGGAAGACAGCGCGCTCGCCCAGTTCACCGTCAGCTTTACCCAGGAGGCCCGCGACGGCAAGATCGACCCGATCTCGGGCCGAAACGAAGAGATTCGCCAAATCACTGATATTCTCAGTCGCCGGCGCAAGAACAACCCCATACTCGTCGGCGAGGCAGGCGTAGGCAAGACCGCCATCGTGGAGGGACTGGCGCGCCGCGTCGCCAACGACGACGTGCCGGAGACGCTGGAGAACATCGAGATCCGTTCGCTGGACCTCAGCGCGCTCAAGGCCGGAGCCAGCGTGCAGGGCGAGTTCGAGGACCGCCTCAAGTCGGTCCTCCAGGAGGTGCGGGAGGCGGCCAAGCCCACGATCCTCTTCATTGACGAGGCCCACACCCTCATTGGCGCGGGGGGCGGCGAGGGCACGGGCGACGCGGCAAACTTGCTGAAACCGGCACTGGCTCGGGGCGAGTTGCGCGCGATTGCCGCCACCACGTGGTCGGAGTACAAACAGTACATCGAAAAGGACCCGGCCCTGGAGCGGCGCTTCCAGATGGTGAAGATCGACGAGCCCTCCGTCGAGGAGGCGGTCGTCATGCTCCGCGGCATTCGGTCGGCGTACGAGGAGCACCATGGGGTGCAGGTCACCGACCACGCCGTCGACGCCATCGCCGAGCTGGCGGGCCGCTACATCTCGGGACGCCAGCTTCCGGACAAGGCCGTGGACCTGCTCGACACGGCGGCGGCCCGGGTCAAGATGACACTGACGGCGCGTCCGGGGCGGTTGGAGGACTTGGATCGACAGCTTCAGAACCTCAACACGGAGATCGAAGGCATTCAGCGGGATCTCGAAGCGGGCCTTCGTGAAGAGACTGGAGAACTGCAGGAGGTGAAGCAGAAACGCGAGGAGGTCCGGGCCGAGCGCGACGAGCTCGAAGCCCGATGGGAGCGCGAAAAGGAGCTGGTGGAACGCATTGTCAGGAAGCGCGAGGAGCTGTCGACGCCCGCGGCCGTCCTCGCAGACGGGCAGACGGAAAATGGGCAGACGGAGGAGCAGGACGTGGAGCTCGACCCCGAAACGCAGGAGGAAATTGACGCCCTGCAGGATGAGCTGGAAGAAGTGCGGGGAGAGATGCCCATGGTCCACGGGGCCGTCGACGAGCACATCGCGGCCGAGGTGGTCTCCGACTGGACGGGCATCCCGGTGGGGAACATGCTCGAAGATGAGGCGGAGTTGCTGCTCAACCTGGAGGATCGCCTCGGCGAGCACATCCTGGGGCAGGATGCCGCGATTCGAGAGGTGTCGAAGACCGTGCGCACGTCGAAGGCCAGTCTCTCCTCGCCCGATTCGCCACAGGGCGTCTTTCTGTTCGTCGGCCCCAGTGGGGTCGGCAAGACGGAGACGGCCCTTCAGTTGGCCGATCTGCTCTTCGGCGGCGAGCGGTTCATGACGACGATCAACATGTCGGAGTACCAGGAGAAGCACACCGCAGCGCAGCTGAAGGGCTCCCCGCCCGGCTACGTGGGGTACGGCGAAGGCGGCGTGCTCACCGAAGCGGTGCGCCAGCGTCCCTACTCGGTGGTGCTGCTCGACGAGATTGAAAAAGCCCACCGCGACGTGATGGACCTCTTCTACCAGGTGTTCGACAAGGGCTTCATGCGCGACGGGGAAGGGCGAGAGATTGACTTCCGCAACACGATCATTATCATGACGTCCAACCTGGCCTCGGACCAGATTACCCGGCTGGCCCAGGACACCGATGAGCGCCCTCCGCCCGACGAGGTGCGGGAAGCGATCCACCCGACCCTGGTGGACCACTTTCAGCCCGCACTGCTGGGCCGGATGCGGGTCGTGCCGTACTACCCGCTCGATACCGAGACGATGAAGGGGGTTACCGAGATCAAGCTCGGTGAGATCAGCGATCGCCTGCAGGACGCCCACGAGATCGACTTCACCTACGACCCGAGCATCGTGGACCACATCGCGGCCCGCTGCACACAGGTTGATGCTGGGGCGCGCAATGTCGACTTTATCATCAACCGCACCGTGCTGCCCGAGGCCGCACAGGCCATCATTCCGCGCATGACCGACGACGAGATGCCCTCCCGGCTTACGCTAGGGCTCGACCAGGACGGCGACTTTACGTACTCCTTTGAATAAGGTCGATGGGGGCATTTCCCCGCAGGTGAACTGCTCCCTCTTCTCGCAACCCCTTGCATCGTTCTCGAGAGACTGAGACATGTCCACACTAAAAGACAGAGCCGCCAATACGTCCCTCTATTTTTTCGAGCCCGCGGAACTGGACTCCAATACGCTCCGAGTCGTCCGCTTTGAAGGGACTGAGGGCATCTCCCAGCCGTTCAACTTTGAGCTGCAGTTAATCTCGGAAGACCCGGACCTCGATTTTGAGAAGGTTGTCAACAAGTCGGCTACGTTTACCATGATGCGGGGGGACGAGCCGAGGCCTGTAAGTGGCATCGTGACCGACTTTTCAATTCGTGGGCGGACGTCTGATTACGTGGTGTACCAGGCCACCCTCCGACCCCGCCTGCACTGGCTCTCGCTCAGCTACCGAAGTCGTATTTTTCAGGAGAAGAAGGTGGAGGGCATCCTGCGGACCGTGTTGAAGGAGGACGGTCTCTCGTCGGGCGACTTCAAATTTAAGCTGCAGGAGTCGTATTCGCCCCGCGAATACTGCGTGCAGCACGAGGAGACGGACCTGAACTTTGTCAGTCGTCTCATGGAGTTCGAGGGAATGTACTACTTCTTCGAGCACGGGGACGGACAGGACACCCTCGTCGTCACGGACAAAAAGAGCGAACACGAAAAAATTCCGGATCCGGCGTCTCTTCAGTTTCACCAGGGGGCTGGAGGAATGGTAAAGAAAAAGCAAGAGACGGTGAGCCGGTTCGTCTGCGAGGAGCAGGTCGTTACTGGCAAGGTCGAGTTGAAAAACTACAACTACCGGGGGCCGAGGACCATGACGGTCGACTCGGAGATGAACAGCGACATGCCCGGGAAACGCTATGAATACGGTGAAAACTTCCGGGACACGGAGCGGGGCAACCGGCTAGCGAAAGTGCGCAATGAGGAAATTGAGGCCCAACGCAAGGTCCTGGACGGGGAAAGCGACAGCCTCGGTCTTCGGAGTGGCTTCCTCTTCACCCTGGAAAAGCACTACCGCAAGAGCCTGAACGCGGACTACCTGATTACTCAGATTGAGCATCAGGGGTCGCAGCGGCATGGCATGGACATCGACACGATCCGATCTTCGGAAGACAAAGACGAGTCCGAACCGACTTATCAGAACCGATTTACCTGCATTCCAGCGACCGTCCAGTACCGGGCGCCGCGCAAGACGCCGAAGCCAGAGGTGCCGGGCGTGATGACCGCCGAAGTGGATGGGAGTGGGGACTACGCCTATCTGGACGACCAGGGTCGCTATCGGGCCAAGATGCATTTTGACCAGCGCGACAAGAGCCCAGGGACAGCTACCCACCCGATTCGGATGAAGCAACCTCACAGTGGCAAGGGTGAGGCTGGCTTCCACAAGCCCAGCCATCCGGGCACCGAGATGATTTTTGCCTGTGAGAATGGGGATCCGGATCGCCCGATGGCTCTGGGCACCGCCCCCAATCCGAACAATGAGTCCCCGGTGGACAATGAAAACAGCTCCCAGCACATCTTCAGGACGACTACAGACAATGAGCTCGTCGTGGAGGACCAGGAGGGAAAAATGGGCATCAACCTGTTCACCCCGGAGACGAAGTCCAGAATCCACATGGGATCCCAGGATGAATCCACGGAGGGAATTCAATCATCGACGGAGAAGACCCAGACCATTCACGCAGATGAGGGCGTTTTCATCAATGCAGTTAAAACGGGCCTCGGTAAGGCCATTACGGCCAAAGATCATATAGCAGACTACAAGACGTACATCGACTCTGTGATTGGTTCGGTCGTTGGTGTTCTCACCTCCTCTTCCAGCATCATGGGGGTTGCAGAGCTTGTTGATGGGGCCCTTAGCACCATAACCGGCACAGGCATAGGTCTTGAGTGGCCGGGCATATATATGCAAAGTGATGCTGGTGTAATGATGCACACACAGAGTGGAATTTCAGGGTATGCTGGCACTGGTGGTGTAAGCTTTCATACCGCCACAGGAATCGACCTCATTGCGGCCAGCACAGGGGTTAATATGCTTACCGGAGCTGGGGGGGTCGATATTGGCGCTGGTAAAGGGGATGTAAAATTGAAAGCAAAGAAGAATAACATTGTAGCAGAGGCAGACAATGGAGAAATTGATACACACGCAGACGAAAATATAACGGTAAAGTCTGACGAAGGGAGTATATACATATTGACAGATGGTACGGGAAAAAAGGGAAAAATAGATATGGCAGCTCGCGAAATAAACCAGAAGTCAGAAGAGACTATAAACATGTACGCAGATAAAGGGATAAATTTGAAGGATGGAAAGGAGATAAAAATAAAATGCGGTCAGTCTTCAATCACGCTTAAAAGGAGCGGAAAGATTGAGATTAAGGGAATGGATATACAAATAAAGGGTACTAAGAGCGTAAATATGAAGGGGATGAATATATCATCGAAAGCAAACGTGAAGAATGACGTCAAAGGGACGATGATAAATTCAAAGGCGAAGGGCATCAATACCATAAAAGGATCGCTGACAAAAATCGGATAACCCCGCGTACGCTATGCCTTTTCCCGCCGCACGACTCGGCGACAGTCTCATGCACGGCCCTCCCATCATGGGGGCTCCGTGTCCGACCGTCATCATCGGAGGAAAACCGGCCTGGAGAGTCGGAGATCAGCATACCTGTCCGGTGCCGAACGCGCCGCCGCCCGCGGGGCCAGGGACTCCGCACGGACCGGGCACGACGATGCCCCCCGGCTCCGTTACCGTGCTAGTAGGCGGAAAGCCCGCGGCACGCCTCTCGGACAAGATCCTTGAGCCCGGGGCCGTGCAGCCTCCCATGACGACAAACGTCATTTTGGCAGGGGCTACAACCGTGCTCGTGAAGTAGTTCTTGTTCCCGTTCCCGTAGCCGGTCGCCATTGCTCCGACGCCGCTCATGCCACTTCGTGTGGACATTGCAACGGGAGAAACGAGGATGTACCGGGAGGACGTACGTCTGCCGGGCTACATCCCCCTTACGCTCGGACGAACGTACCGGAGTGGACGGGAGACAAACGGCCCGTTTGGGGCCGGCTGGCGGTTCAATCTGGATCTTTCGTTGCGTGTGGAGTCGGAGCGGCTCGTTTACGCCCCGGAAACACCGCTCGAAACCGTGTTTTCTCGAGTTGACGAGAGCATGCAGGCCCGTCACGCGACGGGCACGCTCGTGGAGCACTATTCGGATCAGTACGTCATCGCGCCGGTACCGGACCGTCGGCTCGTATTTGCAAAGGAAAACGCCCGGAACGACGATACTCTCTCCCTGAGTCGCATCGAGGATGGACAGGGGAACGACGTCCATCTCTTCTTTGATCGCGGTCGCCTCGTTGGCATCGTTGACACCGTCGGGCGTCAGGTTCGCTTCGACTATCGGGCGGGAAGCGTCCACCGCATGCGGCTGACGGACGACGATTCGTCGGGCCGGACCCTGCGAACCTTTCGCTACGGTGGAGCGGACGACCTCGTCACGGAGACAGACGCGGCCGGTCGGGCTGTGTCGTTTGGGTACCACGACCACCTGATGGTGGAGTACACCAATCGGTGTGGGGGAACACAGTACGCGCAGTACGACGACGAGCGGAGGTGCTATGCCCTCTGGTATGAGGACCGGTCGCAGGGCCGACGCTTTGCGTACGACGAGGCGCGTTCCTCGGTCCGGGTGGTCGGGACTACGGGCGGGCAAACGCTGTATCGCCATACACCCACGGGACAGGTCATCGAGCGCATCGATCTGGCGGGCCGGAGCCAGAATTACTATTACAACGAGCTCGAGCAGCTCGTCGGCTTTTCGGACGAGGAAGAGACGGTACAAAAACTTCGTGACCTGGATGTAGAGGAAGGGTTGTTCACGTGCGTCGATGCGGAGGAACGAGCGGCGTATCTCGAAATGGACCCGTCGCTGCGGCTCGACGCTGTGTTGGATGCAGAAGATCGGCGCGCTGCGGTTACGCGCAATGGGGGCGACCGACCTACTGCACTTCGGACCGAGAACGATGCGGTCTGGACGTTTGAGCGGGAGGATCGGGGCACCGTGGTCGAACTTCGTTCGCCGTCGGGACAAGGCGTCCGCTTCCGCCGTGGGACCGATGAGCGGACGCTGTTAATCAAAGATGAGGAGGGGCATCTGCTGGAGGACCGTTTCGACGAGTGCGGGCGCCTGGTAGAACGGACTGACGCCCTAGGGCGCCGCTTCCAGTGGCGCTACGATCCGGACGGCCTGCTCAAAAGTGTACGAGTGGCCTCCCAGTCTGTGGAATTTGGGTACGACGCAGAGGGAAACGTCACACGCATCCAGGAGGCGACGGGCGCGGAGTCGACATTTATGTATGATGCCTTTGGCCGCCTGCACGAATGGGACGACGGCCGGCGTCAATTTCAGCTCGAGTATGACGGGACGGGGGCCGTTCGGGCCATCCGAGACGCAGATGGACGCACGGTCCGATACGAGTACGACGAATATGGACGAGTAACGCGAATCCTCCGTCCCGACGGTCGAGAGACGAGCTACGAGCGCCTTGACGACGGCGCAGAGGTCACCATCGATGGAGAGGATGGCGAGAGAAGATGCCGGTACAGTCATGGAAGGGACCCCGTGCACTGGGAAACTCCGGACGGACCCTCCTATGAATGCATCTACGGGTCGTCGGGTGCACTGCTGGCCGCCGATCGAGGAGACGACAGCTTCTCTCTGAGCTACGGGGACGACGGTCGTCTTGCCAGGGCTCAGGTGAACGGGGGCCTCCTCTCACTGCAGTACGATGCCAATGGGCAGCTCGAATCCCTTCACCGCGACGACAGCTCTGTGCTGCAGTGCCGACGGGATGGACGAGGACGCCCCACAGTGCTCGACACGGATGGCCGCCGTTATGAACTGGCATACGACGCAGGCAACCGACTGCAGGAGATTCGGGCGGCGGACCACACGTGGAGTTTTGGGTATGATGCGCTGGACTGCCTGAAGGAGTGGCAGGGGCCGAGCCTCGATTCGAGGCCGGGATCCGAGGTGGTCCGCGTCTCTCTAAGCGCACCCCTCTCACAGGCCGATCGGACATCCGAGATTGTGATGCATGGGGCCCAGTCTGGCATCGTGCTCAGTGTGCGGACAGAAGCTTCCTTTGTGCCGCTTTGGGGACGTGGAAGGTACGTGCAGCCGATCATCCCGATGTCGACGGCGTTCCGAGCAGCGGCGATTGTCCGGGGCGAGGACCCCCTGCGAGAACAGCTGGCTCCGTCGGCTCCGTTCGATCGGCGGGAGGAATGGAAAAGTCTCATTGGTGAAGGAATTCGGTGGAATTATACCGAGATTCCGAGGGCCTCGGAGGTGCTGCGCTCCTCGTGGACGGCCCTCGATCGGTTCTTTCTGAAGCGGCCATACTACGCACTCGGCCCCCGATCGCTCGTTCCCGGTGAGTGTTTTGGCGACGCTCCCGATACGGATCGGTCACCGGACGCGTGGACGACGGGAACGCACGTCTCCGCCTCCTTGCGCTCCTCACTATGGACGCAGCGAAGGACCGGGCCGCATCTCCACCATGCTGCACTTGGAATGAAGCCCGGCAGAAAAGGGCCTTTCGATCTCCTTCGCGCGCTGATCCAGACCCCGCCATGGAGTTGAGCTCAGATACATCGTCGGAGGGAGCGGCCCAGGAGCCGGTCGTGAGTGACAGTGAGAGTAACTGGAGGGGGCAAGCACTGGAGGGACGCAGTCTGGAGGGGGAAAATCTGCAGAACGCAGATTTCCGGGGCGCCGAACTGAGCGGGGTCGTTCTACGGGATGCTAACCTTCGGGGGGCACGGTTTCAAGAGGCAACGCTGACCGAGTGTGTTCTCTCAGGGGCCAATCTGCGGGAGGCGGACTTGACGGAGGGTAGAGTCGAAGGCTCTATGCTCGACGGGGTCGACCTCCGCGACGCCCAACTGGACCGGGCAACCCTTCAAGAGTGTGACCTGAGCCGCATCGCGGCCCGAGGGACTCGTCTGGTGGGGGCCACACTGCATGGAGTGCTCTTGGAGGAGGCCGACCTCACACGATGCGACTTTACGAACGCCGACCTAGGGGAAAGCATTTTCGCTCGCGCTACGCTTGAGGGAGCCTCTCTCCAGAATGCCTCTCTGGGAGCAGCTGTCCTGACGGGGACGAGTCTGGTCGATGCCGACTGCTCAGAAGCGGTGTTTTCCGGCACGGTCCTCGATGAGGTGCTGGCGTCGGGCGCGCGTTTCCAGGCGGCAGAACTGGTATCGGCCTCGGCGCGGCGCGCTGATTTTTCGCAGTGCGACTTTTCCGGCGCTACGCTGACGAGGGGAAACTTCACCCGAGCCACTTTTCATCAGGTACGGCTGAAAGAGGTGGTGGGCGAGCAAATCGTGTGCGAGTTTGCGGACTTTCGGGGGGCGACCCTTGAAGCCTCGGAGTTGCCGTTCGGCAATTTTGTGGGCGCCGACTTCACGGGGGCCCGGGCCTCGAACTGCAATTTCTACGGGGCGGACTTCTACTGGGCACAGATCGATTTCTTCGAGACCTCGAGCTGCGATACCGACGACGTGCGCCGACCAGAGGAGACGGGGGCTGCGTACGGCCCGGGAAAGACGCCGCCATCCGTGGACCCGGTTCCGCTGCATCGCTCGCCGGCCACGGAGCAGGACGGACCAGAAACCCCCTAATTTGAACTGCTGACCGGGATGGAGATTCACAACAACACGCCATTTGCCGATGGTCTGACTATGGGACTTGGCCCGGAGCGCCGACCCTGTCTGAGCGTGATCGTGAAGGGCACCTTTGCGATCCCGCAGAACTCTTCTGCCAAGGTCGAGCCCGCGGCCGAGCAGCGAGACGTTGCCACCGAGGACGAATACCATGAGAACGACGTTGCCACCGGGAGTCTGCTTATGGAAGCTGATACGGCCCCGTACAAGCCAGAGGCGGACGTGGTGGTTGTCGGAAAGGCGCATGCCCCAGGGGGGGAGCCCGTGCGGCAGCTCGACGTGTCGTTGCGCGTGGGGCGGAAGGTGCGGGAGGTCGTGCGCGTCATTGGGGATCGGGAATGGGTGTTTCCAACGGGGATGGCCGTCGTGCCAAAGAAAACTGATCCGGTGCCCTTTACCGAAATGCCATTGATCTACGAACGGGCCTACGGGGGCATAGATCACAAAGCCAACAAGTGGTTCTCCTCAAATCCCATTGGTCGGGGCTTCATTGGAGATAAGTCGAAAGAGACGGTAGACCGAAAGCCCCTTCCCAATCTGGAGGACCCCAATAATCTAATCTCGTCCTGGAACGACCAGCCACAGCCCATGGGGTTTGGGTTCTTGCGGAAAGACTGGCAGCCGCGGGCCAGCTACGCTGGGACCGTCGAGGGACATGAGGACATCGATGAACAATTTGGATTGCCTTCGGACTTTGAGTTTGCGTTCTACAACGGAGCTCATCCCCGACTGCAGGTGCCTGATTATCTGGATGGGAATGAACGCATTGACCTTCGGCACTTTACGCCCGATGAGTACCGCCAGTTTTCGTTGCCCGGAATCGAGCCTCAGGTGACGCTGAGCCGGCGGTCCCCAGAAGGACCTAACGGAGAGCAAAAGACCCCCGGAGAGAGCTCACTACGAACCGAGGACGTGTCCGTGCGGCTTGACACGCTAGTCCTGCTTCCCGAAGAGGATCAGTTCTGCCTCGTCTGGCGCGGGCACACGCCCATTCGGGACCCCGACCTGAACCTGGAGCGAATAGAGGAACTTCAGATTGAACAGGAGGCATTCACCCAATAGAAGGATCTCATCCTCATAAGGCCACCTCCCATCAAATTCCTTCGAGCCATGGACGACGAGTCTCAAGCCGAACCGTCCGACGCCGACGAGAACCGAGTCGGGATGCGCGTCACGTCCGACCCCGATCGCACCGAGGTCGAGCAGCCTGACACCTCGGGCGCCCGCGAGGTGTCGTCCCTGCCGTTTCGGATCTTGTTGGTGAGCGATCTCACCCCGGCGTCAAGTCCTGATGACTGGTCCGCGGGCAACCACGTCCATCGGGTCGACGCGAACCGCTTCGCGGACTTTATGGCCGAGACGGAGCCGCAGCTGTCCATCGAGGTCCGCAACACGCTGGGCGACGCGCCGCAGACATGGGACCTGGAGCTCTCGTTCCCGGAGCTGGAGGCGTTCGAGCCGGAGGCCCTCGCCCGGCAGGTGGGGCCCACCGCGCAGCTCCTGGACGTTCGTGATCTGGTGCGGGACGTCGGGGACGGCACGATCGACCTCGACACGTTCCGGGCCCGCCTCGACGAGGTGGGCGTCGAGATGGAGTGGGCCGACGATCTCTACCGGACGCTGGTCGGCGAAGACGAGCCGGAAGAGCCCAGCGAACCGACCGGATCCGAGGGGGGCGAGGGGGACGAATCGCTGGACCGGCTCATGGGGATGGTCGACGTGGACGACGGTGACGACGAACCGTCTCCGTCGCAAGACCTCGCCGATTCCACCAACGGGGACATTGCGTCCAACGCCGTCGACGCGCTGATGAACGCGGTGCGGGGCGACGAGCCCGGATCGGACGTCAGTGCCTCGGCCGTCGAACTGCTGGTCGAGAATCTCAACGAGGCGCTTCGCGAGCAGGTGCGGCCCCTTCTCCAGCACCCCGAGGTGCGGAAGCTGGAGGCCGCGTGGCGCGGGGTTAAGTTTCTGGTCGACCGGCTCAACGTTCGGGAGAACGTAGAGCTCGTCGTGCTGCCTGCGGGCCGAGAGGACCTGCACGAGGCGATGCACCATCAGGTCCTCGTGCCCGAGCACGACCAGGAGCACGACGAGCCCCCCATTTCGCTGATCCTCGTCGACCAGGCCTTCGGACACGAGCACCTCGACATCGAACAGCTGACCGATCTGGCCGGGACGGGCGAAAGCCTGCAGACGCCCGTCGTGGCGTCGGCCGACCCCGGGTTTTTCGGGATGGAGAAGATGAGCGGCCTGCGAAAGCTGCCCGCTCTGCGTCCGCACTTGCAGGGGGATGAGTACGTTGAGTGGGAACGCCTGCGCGACGAGGACAAGTCTCAATACCTGGCGTTGGCCCTGCCGCCGTTTCTGCTGCGGTCCTCCTACGACGGAAGTCAAGGCGGGGAGGGGCTCGCGATGCCGGACGACGAGGGGCTCTGGGGCGGCGGAGCGCTTGCCGTGGGGGTGGCCGCCGCGCAGAGCTTCGTCGATACCGGCTGGCCCACGCACCTAAGCGAGTACACGATCGGAAACCTGCCGGTGCAGTCCGGCCCCGGAGGCACCAGTCCGCTGTCAACATTGCTGCCGGGCCGCATGCAGTCGGAACTGGCGCGGGCCGGGTTCACGGTGCTCAGCGGCGAGGCCAACCGCGACCGGCTTCGCGTAGCGCACGTCCCCACGGTGCAGGAGCCCGGGACCTACGACGATCCGAATGCCGCGGCGGAGGCCCGCGCAGAGGCATCCCTCCCTTGTCGGCTGTTCGCGGCCCGGGCGGTCCATCGGCTCCTCGAGATCGAGAAGAACCTCGACCTGAACCGTTCGCTCACGGCCCTTCGCGAGGAGATCGCTGCGGCCATGGCCGCCTTCTTAGGCGTGCCGGTCCCGGAGGAGGCAAGCGAAGAGGACACCGACGCCGAGGTTGGCGAGCAGCCCGTGTCGGTCGAGCACGTCACGGACGTCGAGTTGCCCAACCAGGAGGTGCTGGCCGTTCGGGTGCGGCCGCCCGAGGACATCCTGTCGCCGAACGTGCGGGTGGCCATGGCCCTGCGCGTTCCCTCTACGTCGTAACCCTGGCTGACCGACATCACAGCACCGGCGACTCGCCGGCTGCCGCGGCGACGAAACGACGGTCCGCTGTTCAGCACAGCTCCGTTCTTCATGTCTCAGACCGAGGCCGACATGCCGATTCGGATTCGTACCCGGGAGGCCAGCGTGCGGGGCGCAAACCGGACCTACGTGCGCGAGGTCCGTTTGGGGCGCAAGGACGAGTGTGAAGTGCAGGTCGAGTCGGGTGTCGTGAGCCGCATCCACGCAAAGATTGTCTTTGAGGACGGCCGCTGGTGGCTCATAGACGACGACAGTACGAACGGGACATACCTCGACGGGGAGGAGATCGACCGGGCGCCGCTCTCGGCCGAGGCCGAGGTGCAGCTTGGGGAGGATGGGCCCACGTTCCGCCTTACGATTCCGGAGGCGAAGGGAGCGGAGGCCGCGTCAGACACGGCCGTAGAGGCAGGGAGCGACTCGGCTCGGACGACCAGTAGTGAGGCTCAGGAGCCGTCCCCCAGGTCGGGCATCCGGTCGGGGGCGACCGATTCGGCCGAAGGGGCCGCCTCCCTGGAGGGCTCAGTGACGCAATACGTCCAGCACTACTTTCAGGATGATGATCGGCCCGAAGGCGAACACACCCGCCTGTTGCGGCAGGCGTACCAGCGAGTTCAACAGAAGGAGCGGCGCCGGTACGTATGGGTCATCGCTGGAGCGTTGGCGCTCTGCGTGGTGCTGGGGGGGTATGCTATCGTGCAGCACCTCCGCAACGAGCGGATCGAGGAGAAGGCCCGGAAGGTGTTTGCCAACATGAAGGAGCAGGACGTGCTCATCGCAAAGCTCAAACGGCGCATTGAGCAGAGCGGCGACGCCTCGCTTCAGAAGCAGCTCGCAGCACTCGAAAAAAAGCAACGAGAGCAGCGGGAACTCTACGATGGGTTCGTTAAAGAACTGGGTGTGTACCGGGAGCTCAGTCAGAAGGAGCGAGAAATCTATCAAGTAGCCCGCATCTTTGGGGAGAGTGAGTTTGGCATTCCGGCCGGGTTCGTGCGAAGGGTCAAAGAAACCATCGAGACGTACTGGAAGAGCCCCCAGGGCCGGCCACGTCTGGTGTCCGCCATCCAGCGGGCCGAAGAGAAGGGATACACGGGGTTCATTGTCAAGACGATGTGGGAGCACTCCCTCCCACCAGAGTTTTTCTATCTGGCTCTGCAGGAGAGCGGCTTCAACGTAAACGCCATTGGGCCTCGCACGCGGCATGGTATCGCGAAGGGAATGTGGCAGTTTATTCCCTCCACAGCTCGAGAGTACGGGCTCCGCGTGGGACCGCGAAAGGACGAACGCGTCGTTGATCCGCAGGATGAGCGGCACGACTTCAAAAAGTCGACCCGGGCAGCGGCCCGCTATCTGCGGGATATCTATAGCACTAAGGCGCAGGCGTCGGGACTGCTTGTGATTGCCTCCTACAACTGGGGCGAGCACCGCGTCACAGACAAGCTAGAGGATCTTCCCAAGGGCATTCCCGACCAGGCGCTTGAAGGCATTCCTCAGGATCCCGACAAGCGGAACTATTGGCGGTTCCTAAGAGAGTACAGCGATCGGATGCCTGAGGAAACCAAGGAATATGTGCTCAAGGTCTTCTCGGCGGCGGTCATTGGCCGAAATCCCGAGCTCTTCGGATTTGAGTTTCAGAATCCACTACGAGAGCACATGGACGGTGCGGTGCCCTCCAC
>NZ_JBDGQQ010000182.1:0-18414 GCF_042218895.1 Salinibacter sp.
AGGCGACATGCATTGGCCATGCAGCCGCCCCCCACCGCCGCGGCCGACTCGATGGCCACGTCCAGTCGATCTTCTAGCGTCTTGCGGAGCGTCTCGGGCAGCATCGTAGCGTATGGACGTAACTGCGTGTAGGCGTATCGGCGCAAATGCGTACGACAGCATGCACCAAGCGATGAAGAAAGTCGGCAGAGCACGGGCGAAGTCCACCCTCCTTCACCCCTCCTCCCCCACGCTCCCGCGCTCCTCGATGTGCTCTTCCAGGTCGTACTCGTCGACGAGGCGGTGCAGCAGCATGTCCGCGGTGCGGTCCACGATGTCGTAGACGTTCTCGAAGCCTTTTCGTCCGCCGTGGTAGGGATCCGGCACCTGGTAGTCGTCCGGCTCCGGGTCGAACTCGCGGAAGAGACGCACCTTGCCGCCGTGCTCGTCGTTCTCGTCGAGGTGGAGCACGTCGTTCAGGTTGCTCTTGTCCATCACAAAGATGTGATCGAACTGCTCCAGGTCCTCGGCCTCAAACTGCGACGCACGGTGATCCTCCAGCGACAGGCCGTTGCGCTGGGCCGTCGCGCGCATCCGGTCGTCCGCCGTGTCTCCGATGTGCCAGCTTCCGGTGCCGGAGGAGGCGATTTCGAAGTGCTCCTCGAGGCCCGCGGATTCTACCTTGTCGCGGAACGCGGCTTTGGCGAGGGGACTCCGGCAGATGTTGCCGAGGCACACGAACTGGATGCGAATCGGGTCGGGCATAGGATGCCTGAAAAGTCGATCAAAAGAAACGTGAGCACATGAGGCCGATCTCCTTAACGCGGAGGGCTGTGCCGTGTGCCGATGCAGCCGAGACCCACGATACTTTCAAGGGCCTCTCGAACACCTTTGCCCATAGCGTGACATCCGGTCGAATCTCTCCATCCTGTTCTCCATTCCTGAATGGGCTGGACCGACACGGCACGTGCTCTCTCCGATTATAGGATCGATCCTTCACTGATGCCCCCCTCAAACGCCGCGTCCGACGATCCCGTCTTCAGCGTCACCGAACTGACCCGCGGCCTCAGCGACCTCGTGGAGGAGCACTACGACGACCTGTGGGTGGAGGGCGAGCTGTCGGACTTCACGCGGGCCGCGTCCGGCCACTGCTACTTCACGCTCAAGGACGAGGATGCGCAGATCCGGTGTGTGATGTGGAAGCACCTGACGCAGTACGTCTACTTTGAGCCGGAGGAGGGCATGCAGGTGCGCGTGAACGGGCACGCCTCCGTCTACGAGCGGCGGGGCGACCTGCAGATCCAGGCCCAGGCGATGCGAAAGGCGGGCAAGGGCGCGCAGCAGAAAGCGTTCGAGCAGCTCAAGCAAAAACTGCAGGCCGAGGGCCTGTTCGACGCCGAGCGCAAGAAGCCGCTCCCGACCTTCCCCGACACGATCGGCGTGGTCACCTCGGGCCAGGGCGCCGCGATCCACGACATTCAAACGGGCCTGGAGCGGCGGTTCCCCCCGGCCGAGGTGGTGCTGTGTCCGGTGAAGGTGCAGGGGCTCGATGCCCCCCAGGCCGTCGCCGACGCCGTCGCCGCCTTCAACGACGTGCCCCCGGGGGACGAGCAGCACCCCGACCTGCTCATCGTGGGGCGCGGGGGCGGCTCCACCGAGGACCTGTGGGCCTTCAACGAAGAGGTCGTCGCCCGGGCCATCGCCGCGTCCGACCTGCCCGTGGTGAGCGCCGTGGGGCACGAGTCGGACGTGACGATCGCCGACCTCGTGGCCGACGAGCGGGCCGCCACGCCGTCCACGGCCGCCGAACTCGTGGTGCCGGACCGGCGGGACGTGGCCGAGCGCATTCGGACCCTCCACGACCGCCTCCGCTCCCAGGCGACGCGCCGCCTCCAGGATGCTCGCCAGCGCGTCGATGCACTCGTCTCCTCCCGCGCCTTTCACGCTCCTGCCCGCCGCCTAGAGCGACACCAGCAGCACCTCGACGCCCTCGTGGACCGTCTGGGCCGGAGCGGAGACCGAATCGTCGAACAAGCCCGCACCCGCCTTGAGCACCTTCGGGAGCGCCTGGACGCCGCCGACCCCGAACAACCCTTGCGCCAGGGATACGTCTACCTCACTCGGGAGGAAGGCCCCCCGGTGCGTTCGGTGGATGCCCTCCAGACGGGCGAGGCCGTGCGCCTTCACTTCCAGGACGGCACCCGTAAGGCCGAGATTCTCCCCGGCAGCGCGTGAAGGAAGCCTGATTGACTCCGAAAAGTTATCCCGGTCAGGTCGCCTCCCCGAACCATCGTACCTGTGCTGACTTCGGGGCATCAAGGCAAGTGCCGGACCGTAAGCGCGGGGCATTCGTCTCCCGTGAATCGTAATACTCAGGCGTTTCGTGCGGTTCGGGCCCCAGAGCGTCCTCGGACCCTCACCGGCAGGGTGCTCGACTACTCCAACTGGGCCCGGGCAGTCTTCTCAACAGACGCGATTGTCGGGGCGCTCCTCTCGTCTTTCATTTCCCTGCAGTAATTAGTAGATTTGAAACCGCTTCAGCCCCTGCCGGTACATTGGATCGTCTATTTCTTCTGACATGGGCTCATCTCCTCGGGACCACGCCTTGAGTGCGTCCCGACTCCATCGTTCCGTGAATAGCAGGCCCGATTGCTAACATCCCAACTCATGGCCTCGGATCCGAGCCAACTTACGATCCAGTTCCAGCCGGAGCGACGCGTCGACGTCATTGACGTAAATCGGCACGTTGCGGATGAGGCCAACGGGTTTTTGCAAAGCCACGAGCAGGCCCTGTACTGCTCGTACCACACGACCGGAGGGTATCTCGAAGAGACCATCTGCAATCGCCTCGATCAGTGTGAGGAGCAGGTGGAAGAGTTCATCTCCCCCTTCCGCGAACTCTTTCCGTTTGGGGCCAATTACCAACACGACAAGCTTCACCTCCGTAAAGAGCTGAGTCCGGAGCAGCGCCGCACCGAACCTCGAAATGCCGACTCGCATCTTACGTTCATCGGGTCTGGGCTGGAAAACTGCGTCACGTACCCGAGCGATCCGTCGCGGCCCGTGTTCTTCGTCGATCTCGACGGGATCAACAAGGACAACCGGGACCGTCGCGAGCGCCAAACTACGGTGATTGGGTATGACGACGAGCGCGTCGTCGCCGAGACGGAGCTCCAGGTTCCCGTGTCCAGCCATCCCATCGACTCGGTAAGCCTGCGCGATCCCCGGCTCGGCATCTTCGAGCAGCTCCACGAGATGCTGGCTGAGCACGACGTTGCGACGGGCCGTGTGGTGATTGACCTTCGTCCCGAGGAGAAGCACGTAGGGCTTACGGTCAACGAGTACGAGACGCTTCTCATGAAGCACGACCTCGTTGAGGTGCTCCGGGATCCCCTGCGGTTCATGGCCCGGAAGGGCCGAAACATGCTCAGCGATCCGGGGGCTATTCCGGACAAGGCAAAGAACTATGCGAAGTACGATCTCGTGCGTCTCGTTAACAAGGTCGTGGACACGCTGGGCCTGAGCGAGTCGCTGGTCGAGCGCATCATCGATAAGTGCCTGGCAGTTCCGGCCGAGCGGTTCCTCCGGATGAAGCGGTCTGTGAGCCTGCTCGTTACCGAAGACGAGTCCAACGGCGAAGGGACCATCGAACAGGGGCGCTATCAGAGCCCCATCCTCGTGCAGTGGCGCGAGTCCGAGCCGCAAGTCCGTCGTCTCCGCGCGCGGCTCACGCGGTTCAAGTAGTCGTCTGCGTTCCAGTGATGGGTGCCCACTTGGGGATCCGACCCTTCCGGCGGCGTCCCTAGATCAGCGAGTGGCTCTGCCCGCCGTCTACGTTGATGCAGGCGCCGGTAATGAGACTTGCCCGCTCCGAGCACAGGAACGTGACCGCGTCGGCGACTTCTGTGGCCCGGCCGAAGCGCTCGATCGCGATGTTCTCCTCGACGAACTGCTTCATCTCTTCGGGCTTCTCCTTCACGCGCTGGTCCCAACTGCCCCCTGGAAAGCGGATGGATCCCGGAGCTACGCTGTTCACTCGGATCTCGGGGGCAAGCTCCTGGGCCATGACCTTGCTCACGCTGATGAGGGCCGACTTCGTCGTGTTGTAGAGCGAAAGGCCTGCACCGCCCAGTTCCCGGCCGAAGATGGACGAAATGTAGCAGATCGAGGCGCCGTCGACCTCCCGCATGTGCGGAACGGCCGCCCGGCTCGCGCGGACGTGCGACATGAAGTTGAGATTGATCAGGTCTTCCCAGTCCTCGTCGGAGAGCTCCTCGAAGTCGCCGCGCCGATTCCCCCCCACGTTGCCGACGTAGATGTCGACACGCCCGAACCGATTGTAGGTCTCGTCGACGAGGCGTTCCGGCTCTCCCGCCTCTGTCACGTCCATGGGAAGCGCCAGCGCCTCGGCGCCCTCCGCCCGAATTTCCTCCGCGGCTTCCTCCAGGTCCGACTCGGTGCGCGCACAGATGGACACGTTGCACCCCTCGCGGGCCAGCGCCAGGGCGATGTATTTGCCGATGCCACGACTCGCGCCGGTGATGATGGCGCTTCTACCTTGCAGTCCCAAATCCATTATCGAAGAGAAAACGTCGTGAGGGGAGTTGACGCAAGCATGAGGCCAAAGAATAGGGATCCCCGTGGACACCGTCCATTCCGATCTCAGGGATCGGGGCGGTTTTCAGACCATTTGAACGTGCCGGATGGTTTCTGTCTGCTCGCCCGGGATGCTCGGGCCCCCTCGCGGTAGCGACCGGCCCTTCCCGCGGGCCGCTGGAGGGGAGGGAACGGACCCGGCGAAAGATCCTTGATACCCTCTTACGGCACACTTGTCTTCTCCATCCTGCTCCCCAACATCTTCCTCACTGATGCCCGACCCCGACGACCGCACGTTCGAGGAAACCCTAGAGCGACTCGAAGAAATCGTCCAGGACCTCGAAGACGACCCTCCGTCCCTGGAAGAAGCCATTGACGCCTACGAGGAGGGCGTGGCTCTCGCCAGCGATTGCCTCGATCGGCTCGAAGAGGCCGAGCAGCGCGTGAGTGAGTTGTCGATCGACTAGTCCCCTTTTGCGGTCCCCAAAGCCCCTTCGACGGACTCGTCCGGTGCGGGTCGTACCGCGGCACCACAGAGGGCGCTCCCAGCGTTTCACGTGCCCGCCGCGGTTTCTATGTTTGGCCGGGCTGTCCTGCCACCACCCGTCGTCCTGCAATGCGCACCGGAACGTCGTCCATCGTTGTTGCCGCCTTCGTCGGGCCCGGAACCGTGCTCACATGCGCCTCGGCAGGGGTCGACTTCGGCTACGCCCTGGGCTGGGTGCTCGTTTTCGCGACGGTCGCAGCGTTCGTCCTGCAGTCGTATACGGCCGGAACCGGAATTCTTGCGCGGCGCGGGCTTGGCGAGGCCATCCGGGCGGAGCTTAGCGCCCCCCGGGTGCGCCGGGCGGCCACGGGGCTCGTGGTGCTCGGCCTCTGGATCGGCTGCGCAGCGTTCGAACTGGGCAACCTGATCGGGGCGGCCTCCGGAGTCACGGCCTTCCTCGACGTGTCGTTTGACCAGCGGTGGCTCGTCGCCCTCCTCGCTGGCTGTGCCGCCGGTATTCTCCTGCTCGACCTGCGGGCACTCATCCACGTATTCACCGCCCTGGTCGTCGGGATGAGCGGGCTCTTTTTGGTCGGCCTGGCCTCTGCCCCCGTGGACTGGGGCGCGGCCCTCACCGGACTGACCATGCCCCAGGTTCCAGAAGGAGGGGTGGTCCGTGTCCTGGCCCTGGTGGGGACGACGGTCGTGACCTACAACCTCTTCCTTCACCCGTCGGCGGCGAAGCAGTACTGGGCCGACACGGACGACCGCGCAGCGGCTTGGCGGGGGGAGCTCCGCGGCATGGCGTTCTTCCTCCCCGTCGGCGGCCTTGTCTCGTTCTCGATCCTGGCGGCCGGCGCCACTCTTTCCGGCACCACCAGCGGTCTTGAGGACGTAGGTGCCTTCGCGACGCTCCTAGAGCCCGTCGCCGGATCGTTTGCCCGCCTGTGCTTCGGGCTGGGCCTCTTCGCGGCGGGCCTCACCTCAAGCCTCACGGCGCCACTGGCGGCCGCGGCTGGGACCTGCGAGGTGCTTGGCTGGGACTCTGAGCCGACGAGCCTGCCGTACCGGGCCGTCTGGGGCTCAGTGCTGGCAGCCGGCCTGGGGGTCGGTCTCGTCGGGTGGGACCCGCTGCCCGCCATCGTGGCCGCCCAGGCCGCCAACGGTCTCTTGCTCCCAATCATCGCCGGCTTCGTGATGTACCTCACGCTCCGCCAGCAGGTGGTGTCGCTGCCGGTCTGGTACCACGTGCTCGGCGGCGGGGTCGTCCTGCTCTGTGGGGGCCTCGGCCTGCGAACCCTCTGGTGGGTTGCGCAGCAGATATAATTCCGAAGGGCGCGGGCTCTGCATGTACGTCGCACCGACGGCTCTCCGTTCATGGCTTCATCCTCCCCGAACGTCGCCGACCCTGACTCCGAGACGTGGGATCTCCGAACCTGGGCCGGGCTCATCGGAGGGCTTCTCCTGTTTGGACTCTTGCTCGCGACACCGGCGCCCTCGGGCCTCAGTCCCGCGGGCTGGCACACCGCCGCCGTGGGCCTGCTGATGGCGACCTGGTGGATCACGGAGGCGATTCCTATTCCAGCCACGTCCCTGCTGCCGCTCGTTTTGTTTCCGCTACTGGGCGCCGGCTCGATCGATGAGGCCGCACGGCCCTACGCCAATCCCCTGATCTTTCTGTTCATGGGAGGCTTCCTGATTGCCCTGGCCATGCAGCGCTGGGACCTGCATCGCCGGATCGCCCTCTCCATCATCCAGGCCGTTGGCACCCGTCCGCCCGCTCTCATCTTTGGGTTCATGCTCGCCGCGGCGTTCCTGAGCATGTGGGTGAGCAATACCGCCACCGCCATGATGATGATGCCGATCGGGCTGTCCGTCGTTCGGCTCACCGAAACGGACGAGGGCCGCTCCGCCGAGCAGCACACCTTTGCCGTCGTCTTGATGCTCGGCATCGCGTACGCCTGCAACGTCGGGGGGATGGGAACAATCATCGGAACGCCCCCCAACGCGCTTCTACAGGGCTTCCTCAGCGAGACGTACGGCGTGGAGCTAAGCTTTGCCCGCTGGATGCTCGTCGGCGTCCCGTTCGTCGTGGTAGGGATCCCCCTGACGTATTTCGTCCTCACCCGGGTCGCGTTCACCCTTGAGCTCGACCGGATTGCCGGCGGGAAGGCCCTCATCCAGCAGGAACTCGAGGCGCTGGGGCCGCTCTCCCGCCCCGAAAAGATGGTGGGGGGCGTCTTCGGGGGCGTGGCTCTGCTCTGGATGACACGGCCACTCCTCTCCAGCTACATTCCCGGCCTCTCCGATGCCGGCATTGCCATGGGTGGCGCCGTCCTGCTCTTCCTTCTCCCGGTCGATCCCCGGGAAAGGACCTTCGTGCTCGACTGGGACACCGCCGCGGGCCTTCCGTGGGGCGTTCTCCTGCTGTTCGGCGGCGGGCTGTCGCTGGCCTCGGCCGTCGAGCGCACCGGGCTGGCGACGTGGATTGGGGGGCGGCTCGAGGCCCTGGAGGGAGCGCCCGTGGTTCTCCTCGTTCTCGCCGTCGGCACCACGATCATCCTGCTTACAGAGCTGACGAGCAACACGGCCACGACGGCGGCCTTTCTTCCCATCGTAGCGTCCGTTGCGATTGGCGTGGGCCAGGACCCCTATCTGCTCCTCGTGCCCGCCGCCCTGGCGGCCAGTTGTGCCTTCATGCTCCCGGTAGCCACGCCCCCGAACGCCATCGTGTACGGGAGCGAGGTAATGACCATTCCACAGATGGCTCGCGCCGGTGTGGCGCTCAACCTGCTGTTCCTTGTTCTCGTGACGGCTGCGGCGTACGGCCTCGTGCCTCTCGTCTTCGGGGTTGAGATGGGGACCGTGCCGCCGTGGGCGGGCTGAGCGGATGCGACTCGGTCGGGAGCGGAAGCACGACGGCTCTAGGTAGAGAAGAGTCCCCGAGCCGAGAATGCCCCATGTCGTCTCCTGCGGGGCCTCCGGGGGAATCAAGGGACCGCGGGGGTTTCCGTTTCGGCCTCGCAGACGCCATCGTTCTCCCGTTCGTTCACGCACGTCTGATCTTTCGCATGACCCCAGTGAGGCGGTTCCTCGTATGTGTGTGAGGGAAAATTGGCCCTTCTCGTGTGCGCTCAGCGGAGGGGATCTCAGGGAAAGCAAGCCGTTGCCTCCTGCCTTTGTGCAGTTCAACCAGGACGACACGAACTCCACGTTTTCCTCTACGTCCCGCACCCCGGGAGCCAGCGGGAACAAACGCCTAATTGTTTCCAACTAATTCACAGTCGTATCGACCATCGTTTCTTGCGACAAACGCCGAAGGGATTCCATGATCACAGCTTGCAGAACATCCTCCGCACTTCTTTTCGCCACTGTCTTGCTTCTCGCCGGCTGCGCCACCGTCGAAGAGAGCGTCGAGGAAGAGGTCGACGAACGCATCCAGGAGAACGTTGACGAAGGGGTCGAGAAGACCGCCGACAAGATTGAGGGCGGTATCGAAAATGCCGTCAAATGCGTCGTTGGAGATGAGGAGTGCATCAGGAAAGCGAAGAAGAATGGAGAGACGGTAGTGCTCACCGATGAGGAGGGCAATATCAAGCGCGACGAGAACGGCGATCCCGTCACCGCCTCAGATCGATCTAGCCAACAGACGACCGGTGAGCAGAACACGGGCCAGCAAGAGACCGGCCAGGCCGTCGGGGACGCCAGCACCAACTATGACTTCGAGCCCGGCGAGCGCACGATCTTCGCCGAGGACTTCTCCGATGATAACGTGGGAGACTTTCCCCGGAGCCTACAATTTCGGAAAGGGAGCATGGAAATCGTCGAGTGGAAGGGTCGGCGCTTTCTGCGCGTGAACTCTGCCGAGAGCAGGTTTCGGGTAAATCTCCCCGAGACGTTGCCGAAGCGCTTCACGATGTCGTTTGACTTCTACACGACCAAGTGGACCGATAATATGCACATCACCCCGCTTGACTCTTCCGGCAATGTCATCCGAAAAAACTACTTTCACATTGGGGGCGGCGAGCTCGGGGTTGGCACCTTGACGCGAGGCGGGGTAGAGTCCCTCGAGCAGTCGAGAAAGGGGAGCAATCAGATCGTCACAGTTCGGATCATGGTGGACGGCTCCTACGCGAAGGTGTACATGGACAAGAAGCGATTCGCGAACATACCCAACGCAAAGATCGAGCGCACGAATACGCTCCGCTTCAGTATACCACGCCTGCACAAACACATGTACATTGGCGACCTTCGCATCGCGGGGGGCGGGCGTGACCTCTACAGCGCCCTTCAGAATAGCGGTCGAGTGGCCGTGCAGGACATCCACTTCGATACGGGCAAGGCGACCCTCAAGTCGTCCTCGACCAAGACCCTGAAGAAAATCGCTTCCCTCATGAAGGAGCACCCGGACCTGGATCTTCTCATCGAGGGTCATACCGACAACACTGGAGGCTTCGAGGCCAACAAGAAGCTCTCCCGGAAGCGCGCACAGGCGGTGAAGAGTGCCCTCGTCGAGAACCACGGCATCGATGCGAGTCGCCTGAAGACAGTCGGGCTCGGCTCTACCCAGCCCACCGCGCCCAACGACACCGAGAAGGGCCGCGCCAAGAACCGGCGCGTGGAGCTCGTGAAACAGTAGGGGATGATCGGGGTCGGGGTGTGCGAGCCCTGCTCCTGCGCCGTATCTGCAGGGCCGTGCCCGTCCCGATCCGGGGAAGAGCACATAACCATCGAAGCTACCGGGGGCACGTCGGTGATCCCGACTCGCAAGTGCCCCCTACCCGCGAGTGGGTAACGTTGGAGCAGGGAGTCGAACAGCCCCCCGCTCTTCCCCGGTTGAGCTCCAGAGCGGCTCGGCGAAGTTTGTTTCGGCTTGACGAGGTACCGATTTTCTTGCATTTTAAGGTTGCATTACATTGGGCTGTCCGAAATATCTTCCAAGGTTCCAATTTCTGGCGGGGCGGTTTCCAGGCCTCCAACCTTGGCCTTCCTGTCCCCTCATCTTCTCCATCACCGCCCTATCCTACGTTTCAAACACCAATGAGTCGAACTTTCCTGGAGCGCATCGGAATCCAATATCCGTCGTCACACGAGGGCCCCTCTAGATTTCTGCTCGGGGTGGGCATAGGTGTGTGTATGCTCTTTTGTTGGGCGACCCTTTCCCAACCTGCTCAGGCCCAACAGTTGCATCAGGTGTCCTCCTCCGTTCTAAAGCAGGCAAAAACCGATTTTCACGGGGACGACCTGACGGGCAAGGACGGTCCCCTCTCTCGAGTTGGGATGGGCCTGACACTGCTGTACCACGAGTACCAGCGCTTTAAGCGCCGCAAGGCAGCCGGGCCCTTCAAGCCGAAGTCCCTTCCTATGGCCTCTGTCCACGACGGGCGTGTGACCATCGATGCTGCTGCTCGCGCCCCCTCAGCCCTGGCCAGTGACCTCCGAAACGTCGGGGCACAGGACGTTGCTACCTTCCGGAACCTGGTGTCCGCACGCGTCCCGATCGACCGTATTCCTGAAATCGCGGGTTTGGCGACGCTTCGAGGGGCTTATGCCGCGAGGGCACAAACCATGTGGGAGTTGAACAGGATGGGACGCCCCAGAACGGGGTCCGTCACTAGCGAGGGTGACTCCGCGATGAACTCGGATGACGTCCGGGATGATTTTGGCATTGATGGATCTGGTACGACGATGGGAATCATCTCCGACTCGTACAACAACTCCAATGACGTCTCGACGACGGCCTCCGAGGACATGGCGAGTGGAGACCTGCCTCCATCGGACCGCATAACGGTGCTTGAAGAATCGAACGACCCGGAAACCGATGAGGGACGAGCGATGATGCATCTCGCTTACGACGTGGCTCCTGGAACAGACTTCGCTTTTCACACTGGTGTTGAGGGCCGGGCCAACTTTGCGGAGGGCATCATTGAACTCGCGGACGCTGGGGCCGACGTGATTGTCGACGACCTCGGTCTCTTCATCGAGCCGTTCTACCAGGATGGGGTCATCTCCCAGGCCATTGACTCGGTGTCCGCCGAGGGTATTCCGTATTTCTCTGCGGCCGGAAACGACGCACGCCAGTCTTACGCGTCCACCTCCTTCGAGACGGTTTCCGGCGGCAGTGGGCGAGCCGTTTACGACTTCGATTCAGGCCCTTCTGCCGACACTTTGCAGCAAGTGACGGTCTTCAAAAATACCACCGCGATCATCATCCTGCAGTGGGATGATCCTTGGTTCTCGGTTACCGGCGATACGGCAAGGGCCACTGACACCGACATAGACTTTTCGTTGCTCGATAAAGAGGGGACTGAGGTCCTGTCCTCGTCAACGTTTGACAGCCCGGCGATTGGAGATCCGATTGAGTTTATAGTGTTCGAGAACACCGGTGACACCGATGCCGACGCAGATGGCACCGCCGACACAAGGTTCAACCTCCGGATCTCGAAACTGCGGGGCCCAGACCCAGGACGCATCAAATATTTCTGGGGGGGGACCCTGAGTGTTAACGAATTCGGTACTGAGAGCCCAACCGTCTTCGGTCACCAGAACGCAAGCGGGGGCGCTGCCGTCGCGGCCGCAAATTATCAAGACACGCCAGAGTTCGAAACCGATCCAGCCCAGCCGGAGTCTTTTACCTCGCTTGGCGGGGTTCCTATTCTCTTCGATGATGACGGCATCCGGTTCTCCGAACCCGAGGTCCGCGAGCAGCCACGATTCACCGGCCCCGACGGGACGAGCACCTCGATCCCCGAGTTCAACCCCTTTAGTGGCACGTCCGCGGCCGCCCCGCACGTAGCTGCTGTTGCGGCCCTCCAACTGCAGGCGAACCCGGACCTGACGCCTTCGGAGATCTACACGAACCTCGCGGACGGGGCCTCCGACATGGAGGATATTGGGTACGACTTCCTGACAGGCGCAGGCTTCGTTCAGGCGGCCCAGACGATCACGTCGGTCACGAACGAGCCCAACATCGAGGTGGAGCCTCTGTCGGTTGATTTCGGAACTTCGTTCTTCGACGGCAGCGCCGGAGAACTGATCTCCAAGCCATCCACCACCGTCCGCGTGCGAAATTCCTTCGGAACGGCTCCCCTGAATATTTCTAATTCAACTCTCTCCGGCAGCGCCTTCTCCGTTACGTCTGGGAGCCTCCCTTCTGGACAGCTCGGCGTGGACGAGTCGACCACCGCCACGGTTACCTTCGACCCGAGCTCAGCGGGAACGTTCTCCGAAACCCTAACCATCGATAGTGACGATCCCGACGAGTCGACCGTCACGGTTCCGTTCGACGCGGAGGCGGTGCCTCCCCCCGTCGCGGGGACCTCACCCGATAGCCTGGCCGAAGCGGTAGAGGTGGGAAACATGACCACCAAGACCCTTTCGGTGGCCAACTCTGGCGGCTCTGAGTTGGGGTACGACGTGTTTGCGGAAGCGCTCGACCTTGGGTCCTTCGATCCGGGCGACGTTGCCGCACAGCCCACGACGTCGAGCACTACGTCCGCGAAGCTTGCAGGCGACCCGCCCGACATTCGCGCACTGCCCGCTCCAGGCGGGATTGCGAAGCAAGCCTTCAACCCCTCCGATTTCATATACACCTTCGACGACGGATCGGTCGAGACCTCCCTTGGAGCCGGCGGCGTCCAGACCCCCGCCGATATTCTTTGGCTGAATGCGTTCGAGGCCCAGGAGGGCGCTACGACAATCACGGCCATTGCCTCGGCGTTCGGCCAGTCGCTTCCCGCTGGGAGCGACGTGGAGTTCCTTCTCTATGAGGATCCGAACAACGATGGGAATCCGGAGGACGCGAATCTGCTGGCCTCCGTGTCCACGACCAAGGAGGTGTCTACCAGCGGTGAGTTTCAGGTCGAGCCGATTCCCCCCACTCAGGTTGAGGATGTGTTCTTTGTGGGGGCGCTGGCTCCCTCGTCGATCAACTTCCCTGCTCCTCTCGACACGAGTTCGGTCAGAGGGGCTTCCTGGTCCGTCTTTGCAGACGCAGGAACCATCGATACGGGAGACCTCTCCGGGGGGTCGGAAAATCAACCCGCGCCGACTCGCCTTGACACGACGGACTTTCCCGGCAACTGGGCGCTCCGTGCCCAGGGGGCGTACGTTGCCTTCGATCCGGTCTCTGACACGCTGGCGGCGGGCAGTTCCAGAGACGTAAGCCTCACGTTCGACGGGACAAGCCTGTCGAAAGGCAAGTACGAGGGCAACATAGCCGTTAGCTCGAACGACCCCAGGAATGCGGAGATTGACCTTCCGTTCGAGTTCTTTGTCGCCGACGCGGCCGGGGACGCGGCTGTAAGCTCGGATGGAACCTACTCGTTCGACGACACCGGCCTTGTGCTCGACTTGTCCAGCGTGCAGGGATCGGGAACCGTCACCGCGGCTCGATACGATGATTCCCCCTCCAACGTTAGCGGGCTTCCGTCTGCGGAGGATCCCAGCTCGTACCGATGGGTGGCCGTCCAGAACGGCGATCTTCAGTTCGACGCGTCGTCGACGTTCCGGTTCGAGCGGTCCGACATTCCAGGACCTGGGTTCGGGCCGTCCAACGGGGACGATGTGACCGCGTACGCACGCCCCACGTTCGGCACCGGGTCGTTTTCGGCCTTTTCGTCGACCTCGTACGACGACAACGGAACGCCCAACGACCCCAGCGACGACGCCATCGTCGCCAGCGGCAGATCGGGACTGAGTGAATTCATCCTCGGCAGCGAGACGGCGCCCCTGCCGGTGGAGATGGCCGGATTCGAGGGCAGGACCGTCGAGGAAGGACGGGTCCGTCTCACCTGGCAAACCACCTCCGAAACCAACAGCGCCGGGTTCAACGTTCAGCGCCGGATCGGAGAGCGAGGCGCGTGGCAGAAGGTTGGCTTCGTGGAGAGCAAGGCCGAAGGGGGCACCACGACCACATCGATGCGCTACAGGTTTACCGACGCGGATCTGCCCTACGAGGCCGATTCGCTGACGTACCGTCTCCAGCAGGTAGACCTTAACGGGACGACGCATCCGACCGAGGAGATTGTGGTTGGACGTCCGGCGGAAGGCCTGGAGCTGCGAGCCCCCGCCCCCAATCCCGTCCGGGGCCAGGCAACGGTTCGTTACGCCGTCCCCAACCGGCAGGACGTAACCCTGCGTCTCTACGATGTGCTCGGCCGCCGGGTTGAAACTCTCGTTCGGGGGACGCGGACGGGGCGCCATGAGACGAGCCTGGACGTGTCCGGCCTGTCGAGTGGCACCTACTTCTTGCGCCTGAAGACCGAGGATGCACTGAAAACGCGCCGCCTGACAGTGCTGCAGTAGGGGGAGGAACTCGACGGGGGGCCAGGCCCACTGGGGTCGATCCGGAGGGGGCACCGGGTCGGTTCGCGGGTCCGCCCCACTTCTGGTTCCTCCTCGCGCTCCGGAACCTGAAACGTCGACCGGTCCTTAGAAGGGCTGAGGACTGGTCTTCGGCGGATGGCCCGCACCAGGCGGGTCGGCGATCACGGAGCGCCTCCCACGCCCCCCGACCCGGATACAGACGGCCCCTGCGACCCTATGGACGATGAGGCTTCAGAGCGCAACGTCTCGGAGCGCCGGCGGGACTTTTACGAGAGCATCAGACAGGAACTTGAACAGTGGATGAGGGGCGCCGGAGACGATCATGAATACGAGCGATACATCTTGCTCGCTCCCGATCTGTTCTACCTCCTGGATCGGCTCTCCCGTGAGGACGACCTACCACCGGAACATGAGGCGGATGTCGACGCGGCCCTGTCGTACTTTATGAGCTCCATGGACATTGTCCCGGAGGGCATCGTTGGTCCCCCCGGGTACGTGGACGACATCGCGGTGTCCGCACACGTCGTCCGGCGGCTGCTGGAGAGCGTGGACGCGGACGTTGTGCGGAGAAACTGGTCCGGTGACGAGGACCTCGAAGAGGTGGTGGAGAATATTCTAGAGTTTGCACGCTACTCAATGGGAACCGACACCTGGGAGCAGGTCAAGCGTGACTTTGACAGCGACGCTTGACTCTCTGCGCCTCTTCCAAGCTCTCTCCAGAGCGCCCCACTGCTCACCCGGGTCGAACCGCCAGCGGCCCGAACGGATCAATGCCGTCTCCCCCTCCGCGGATCACGGCCAGAAGCCGCGCTGTCGGGTCACGTCGGCCACACGTCGAACCGCCTGAACCATTGCGGCCGTTCGGAGATCGACAGGTTCCGACAGGGATCTTCCACGCGATCTCGATCCGTTCGAGGCGGCCTTCAGCGAGTGATCGATGTCCTGCTTTCTGTCGAGCACGGCCTCGGTGGCCCGTCTCATTTTTCGGCGTAGCTTCTCGTTGACCGTCTCACGGTCCCACTGCTCGTTTTCGATGTTTTGGACCCACTCGAAGTAGCTTACCGTGACGCCCCCGGCGTTGGCCAGGATGTCGGGCAGGACCGGAATACCTCGCTCGAGGAGGATTTGATCGGCCGCCGTGGTGGTAGGTCCGTTGGCGCCCTCCACGATGAAGCGCGCCCGAACGTCCGGAGCGTTGTCGGCATGGATCTGGTTCTCCAGCGCCGCCGGAACGAGAATGTCGCAGGGGGCGGTGAGGAGCTCCTCGTTCGAGATCGTTTCCGAGCCGTCGAGGCCCACGACGGCCCCGGTCTCCTGCTTGTGGACGCGGGCCGCTTCCGGATCGAGGCCATCCGGATCGTACACCCCGCCCTGCGAGTCACTCACGGCGACAACCGTGGCCCCGGCCTCGTCGAACAGTTGGGCACTGATGGCGCCGACGTTGCCGAATCCCTGCACGGCAACGGTTGCCTCCGGCAGGTCGTCGAGCCCCTCCACGACCCCGCGCTGGAGAGCCGTCCGCGTGGCGGAAAGAATTCCGCGGGCCGTAGCCTCCTTCCGTTCCAGGGATCCGCCCAGGTCGACGGGCTTTCCGGTTACGGCCGGGCGGTTGTTCGTGCCCTGATGCATCATGTCGTACGTGTCGTACACCCACGCCATCGTCTCCGCGTTCGTGTTCACGTCGGGGGCTGGGATGTCGGTGTGCGGCCCGAGGTTCTCACCGAGGTCCGAGACGTAGCGCCGAGTGATCCGGCGGAGCTCTGTCTTCGAGAGCTCTCTCGGATTGCACACGACCCCTCCTTTTGCGCCCCCGAAGGGCACGTCGACGACAGCCGTTTTCCACGTCATCCAGGAGGCGAGGGCGCGCACCTCGTCGGCGGTCACGTCGGGATGGTAGCGGAGGCCTCCTTTCCCAGGGCCCCGCACTTGACTGTGGAGGACGCGGTACCCTACGAAGTTTTGTACCGCCCCCCCTTCCATGTGGATGGGAAACTCAACCGTGATGACCCGGCTGGGCCGAATCAGGAACTCGGCGAGCCCATCTTCGAGATCGGGCAGGTGCGGGAGGACCTGTTCGAACTGTCGGCGGGCAGTGTGGAATGGATTGAGGTCCTCCGAGGCAGTGTCGGAACGGCGGTTCGTCGGGGCGGAAGACGGCATGGATGGTCAGAAGGGCTCGGGGAAATAGGTTGGCGACGTTTGGAAGCGCTTCCGAAAGGTAAGAAAGCAAAGAACCAGGCAGGAAACAAGTGCTCTGCCTCGTTTCAGTCGGACCTCCGCCCCGCTGGGGGCTCCGGCCGGTCGGGAACAGACCAGGGACATCTCCGGCAGCCACACCCCGAGTCGGGGCTGGCAGGGACATGGGCGCAAGGCATTCATCGAACGTCTTCTGGCATTCTCACGTGCGGCGCGGAACGCTGGAGTACGCTGCCAGCAGTCAGTCTACGAGGAGGTCCGGCTTCCGCGGTCTACTGGAGCGGCCAGTTCTGGGGCCGAATTGTCCGCCACTGAGGCGGGGGGCCTGAGAAAACGTTACAGGAGCCCCAGCCGGGCCCCGTCCTCGCATCGAGGATCGGTGGCGGCAGCGATGGCAGTCTCTGTGCCGACGAGAGCGAGCACCAGAGCATCTCGGAGCAGGTCGTGGCAGTTCGCTGGTGCTTCCCCCCAATCCATTTCTACGCTGCTTGATTTCCTCCGGCCTGCTGCGGATCCTCGGAACCAACCAGTCCCGCCCTTCTCCCCACAGCCCCTGCGGCTTGTCCCATGTCCTCCGACCAGCGACTCGGCATCGGCTTTATCGGCAGCGGCTTCATCACGCGCTTTCACATCGACGCCTGGCAGGGCGTTCGCCACGCGGACGTGCGGGGGGTCTGGAGCCCCAACCGCGCTCACGCCGAGGAGGCCGCGGCGCTGGCCCGCGAGAAGCGGGTTGGCACCGCGCAGGCCTACGACTCGATTTCCGACATGGTGGCCGCGCCCGCGGTCGACGCGATCTGGATCTGCGGACCCAACCACACCCGCATCGAAAACATGGAGGCGATCGTCCGCGCCGTTCAGTCCGGCACCGGAGACCTCACGGCCATTGCCTGCGAGAAGCCCCTGGCCCGCACCGTGGCCGAGGCCGACCGGATGGTCGAGCTCGTTGAGGACATCGACGTGCTGCACGGGTACCTGGAGGATCAGCTCTTTTCCCCGGGTCTCCAGCGCGGCCGCGAGATTATCTGGGAGCGCGGGGCAGCGCTTACGGGGCGCCCCTACCTCGCCCGCGCCGCCGAGGAGCACAGCGGGCCGCACGCGCCCTGGTTCTGGCAGGGCGACCAGCAGGGCGGCGGCGTGCTCAACGACATGATGTGCCACAGCGTGGAGGTGGCGCGCTTTCTGCTTACCGAGCCAGGCGCCCCCCGCGACAGCATCCGTCCGACGAAGGTGTCCGCCCAGATTGCAAGTCTCAAGTGGTCGCGCGACGAGTACGCCGAGCGCCTGCAACGGCGGTTTGGAAGCGAGGTTGACTACAAGAACCGGCCGTCGGAGGACTTCGCCCGGGCCACCATCGAGTACGAGGACGAGCAGGGGCGCACCCTGGTCAGCGAAACCACGACCTCATGGTGCTTCGTGGGGGCGGGCCTGCGGCTTCGGTCCGAGCTTCTGGGCCCGGAGTACGCGATGGAGGCCAACTCGCTCCAGGCCGAGACCGAGGTCTTCTTCAGCCGCGAGGTGGAGGGGGCGGCCGGGGAGGACCTCGTCGAAAAGCAGAACGCCGAGCAGGGCCTGATGCCGGTGGTTGGGGATGAGGCCGCGACGTACGGCTACACGGGGGAGAACCGGCACTTCGTGCGCCGCTTCCTCGACGGCACGCAGCCGGACCTCGACTTCCACAGCGGGCGCGAGGTGACCGAGCTGCTCATGACCGCCTACATGAGCGCCGAGCAGGAGCAGAGCCTCGCCTGGAAGCCAGAGGGCCTTCGGGACTTCGTGCCGGACGTGCAGGAGGGGACGTGGAATCCGTAGCCTCCAGAGTCGAGAGC
>NZ_JBDGQQ010000183.1:0-5685 GCF_042218895.1 Salinibacter sp.
CGACGCGTTCCGGGACGTGCCGCGCAACGCCTTCATCGTGAAACTGCGGTACACGCTTCGGTAGTCCCCCGAGACAGTCGGGGGGGGCGGAAGTGCAGAGAGACGTGGCCACAACCGTGCGTCCGCGCACACTTGACGTGCGCTTACGCACATCCGAACCGATGCATGAATACCTTGCGGCGCTGAGATGCCAGAAAAGCGATCCGGCATGGAGTTTGGCCGAAAAAACGCTCCTGAAGCATCACTCTTTTTCCGAACCGTTTTCAACTCGTCGTCGATGATAACCACGCACGTCCGACAACACACCCGCACCATTCTATACAGCGCGCTGGTTGCAATCGCAGCCGTGGTTGCTGGCTGCGGAAGTCTGCAGATCAGCACCAGCGTTGACTCATCGGAGAAAAACACCGACACCAAGCAGAAGGCGTCCTCGTCGGAATCGGAGAACGGGGATATGAAGCCGTTTAATGAAATTGTCCCCGATGATGCCACGACCGACGACGGTCTCATCACAACGCACCGCACCGATGAACATCTCTACTTTGGAATTCCCGATTCCCTGCTGGGACGTGAGATTCTGACGGTCTCGCGCGTGTCAAAGACGCAGAATGACCTTCTGGGGGCGTTTGGCGGGGGAGGATTTAAAGTGAGCACTCGGGTTCTACGGTGGGAGCGCCGGGGCGACCAAGTGCTCCTGCGGGTCGCCAGTTACGAGAAGACGGCCAACCCCGACGACCCGGTCTACGAGGCCGTTCAAAACTCCAGCTTCGAGCCAATCCTGAAATCCTTCGACGTCAAGGCCCCGAACGCAGACTCCAGCGGGGTCCTCATCGACGCGAAGTCGCTGTTCACCGACACCAAGGCCTTCGGGCTCCCGAAGCAGATTCGGCAGGAGTACGGGGCGCGTCGGCTGGACGAAAATCGGACGTACCTGACGGGGATGGAGAGTTTTCCTCAGAATACCGACGTGGAGGTGGTCCTGACCTACCAGGCCGAGAACCCGCCCTCGAACAGCTCCTCCGGTACCATCAGCGCGGAGATGAACCACTCGATGGTCTTGCTGCCGAAAAATCCGATGACTCCGCGCCACTGCGACCAGCGGGTCGGCTACTTCAACGTTGAGCGCACGAACTACAGCTCCGAGGAGCAGCAGGCCGCTGAGGAGTGCGTGATCACCCGCTGGCGCCTGAAACCCTCTGACCCAGAGGCGTACTCTAGTGGAAAGCTCGTTGAGCCGAAGGACCCGATCACCTACTACATCGACCCAGCTACGCCGAAAAAGTGGCGTCCTTACATCCGGAAAGGCATCGAGGATTGGCAAAAAGCCTTTCGGGCGGCGGGCTTCAAAAACGCCATCCAGGCGAAGATGCCGTCGGAGGCGGATTCGACCTTCGACCCGGACGATGTCCGGTACTCGACGGTCCGGTGGTTGGCATCGGAGACCCCGAATGCGATGGGGCCGCATGTTCACGACCCCCGCTCTGGCGAAATTATTGAGAGCGACATCTTCATGTACCACAACGTCCAGAGCCTGCTGCGCGACTGGCTTTTCGTCCAGACCGCCGCGGCGAACCCGAAGGCGAGGGGACAAAGCTTCGACACCGAGACGATGGGGCGGGGCATCCAGTACGTCGTGGCCCATGAGGTAGGGCACACCCTCGGCCTGCCGCACAACTTTGTCGCCAGTAACGCCGTGCCGGTCGACTCGCTCCGTTCGCCGGAGTGGACCCGGAAGCACGGCACTACCCCCTCCATCATGGACTACGCCCGGTTCAACTACGTGGCTCAGCCGGGGGATGGAGTCGATACCTTCGTTCCGAAGATCGGTGTCTACGACAAGTGGGCCGTCCGGTGGGGGTATCAGGCGTTCCCTGGTATCGACTCGACAGAAGCACGGGCCCAGCGCCTCGACAAGATGATTCGGAAGAAAGCTGGCGACCCGAGGTACCTCTACGGCCAGTCAGGCTATCGCCCGACGGATCCCCGTTCTCAGAGCGAGGACCTGGGGCGTAATGTCGTGAAGGCCGGGAGCCTCGGGGTCGAAAATCTAAAGCGCGTCGTGCCCAATCTCGTAGAGTGGACCCGGCAGGACAGGAGCAACTATGACGAGCTGGAGGAGCTCTACGGGGAGGTAGTGGACCAGTGGCGCCGGTATCTCGGCCACGCGGCCCGGCACGTCGGGGGCGTCCGTAAGACGTTCAAGACCTACAGTCAGGAGGGACCGGTCTACGAGCCGGTGTCGGCCAAGCGCCAGCGCCGCGCGATGCAGTTTGTGATCGAGCAGGGCCTGCAAACGCCCAGGTGGCTGGTGGAGGCGGGCGTGCTACGCCGCATCGAATCTTCCGGCGCGCTGGACAGGATTCGCGAGGCGCAGGTCGGAATCGTTGAGATGGTACTCCGTCCCGAGCGCCTGGCCCGGATGACCGAGATCACCGCGATGCACTCAGATGCCGACACCTACTCGCCCAGTGAGATGATGGTAGACCTTCGCGAGGGGGTGTGGGCTGAACTTGAAAGCGGAGAAGCGATCGGGCCCTACCGCCGTAACCTGCAACGGGGCTATCTTGAGCGGCTGCAGGAGCTGATGACTGGGGAGGCCGCACCCGATGGGATCCCTGCAGACCTCCTGAAGGAGATCCGATCGACCCCCGTCGACGTAAGTCAGTCGGACATTCGGGCCCTGGTCCGCGGAGAACTTCGTGCGCTCAGAGGCGAGATAAAACGGGCACTTCGCCGCGCCCCGGATGAGATGACCGAGCGGCACCTCCGAGATGTGATCACCCGCATTGAGGACATCCTGGACGACGAAGACTCGGCATAGGCTCGCTGCGGCGTCGTGCTGTGACGGGTGGATGTGCCTGGGGCACAGCGCTCGGGGCGCGGCGGCAGAGATTATCGATGTGATCACCCGCCGCCCTCCGTTGCCCTGTGAGCGATACCACCGGTCGACGCCGCCAAGCGCCCACTCTCCGACAATCGAGACACCCTTTATCAAACATATGTGTTCTCAGGACATCGTTTCCAGATGATGCATTCGATTCGCCGACTCGCGTTCCTGCTTGCGCTTATGGTCGCTGGACTGGCCGTACATGCGGGTTTTGCCCAGAATGCCTCGGAAGCGTCTTCGATCCACAATCTCGAACCGTTTGAGCCGGTCGACTTCCCTGATCCGAGTCGATACCGGACGGCAGACGGGCGCCCCGGGCCGTCCTACTGGCAAAACGAGGCGGACTACCAGATCGACGTGCGTCTCGATACGGTTCGGAACCGCCTCTCCGGCACCCAGACGATCACCTACACCAACAATTCGCCCCAGGCCCTGGACCGGCTTTGGGTACAGCTGGAGCAAAACTACTTCCGGCCCGACAGTCGGGGTGCGAAGGCTAACCCAGGAGAGCGGTTCAGCGGCTTTTTCGAAGGGGCCGGCTACACGCTCTCGTCGGTCCGGATCCGTCGGAACGGAGAGGCCGTGGCCCCAGACACGCTGGTCGACGGAACGCGCATGAAAGTGGCCCTACGCGAGCCGCTTGCGGCGAATGGTGGGACTCTTCAGTTGGAGCTGAAGTGGAGTTTCCAGATCCCGAAGGACGGCGCGGACCGCCACGGCATCACCGACGTCCAGCAGGGCACGATTTACCAATTGGCCCAGTGGTACCCGCGGATGTACGTCTACGACGACGTGCATGGGTGGAACCCGATGCCCTTCCTCGGCCAGGGGGAGTTCTACCTGGAGTATGGCACCTTCAATGTCAACATTACGGTGCCCCGCAACATGATCGTGGCCGCTACCGGGCGCCTCCAGAACCCGGGCAAAGTGCTCACCGAGACGCAGCGCGAGCGGCTGCAGAAAGCCCGGAAAAGCCGAGAGACGGTGATGATCGTCGACAGCACGGAGGTGGGCGACCCGTCAACCCGGCCTGACGGGAGCGGCCCGCTGACGTGGCGATACAAGGCAGAAAACGTCCGCGACTTCGCTTGGGCGGCCTCCAGCGCGTTCATCTGGGACGCCGCCCGGGCGGAAGCGGGCGGCGAGACGGTGCTCGCACAGTCCTACTACCCGCGAGAGGGGCTCGGCACCGAACAGAAGCCCGGCTGGGAGAACTCGACCGAGTTTGTCCAGCACTCCGTGGAGTTTTACTCCGACTTCGTGGCGCCCTATCCCTACCCCAACGCCATCAACGTAGCCGGAGGGGTGCTCGGCATGGAGTATCCGCAGATCGTGTTCTGCGATATGACCCGCCGGGGCCAGAGCCTCTTCGGGGTCACCGACCACGAGCTTGGGCACACCTGGTTTCCGATGGTTGTCGGCTCCGACGAGCGCCGTTGGGCTTGGATGGACGAGGGGCTCAACCAATTCATGAACCAGTACTCCGAGCTTGACTATTACGGGGAGGGTACGCCGACCGGGGCGCTGAGTGGTCTGTCCGGTATCACGGTTCGGGGAATGGGCAAGCCCGACGCGCAGCCCATCATGACCTATGCCGACCGGGTGTCGTCCTACGGCCGCACCGCTTACCTCAAGCCGGCCAATGGACTGATGCTACTTAGAGAACACGTGCTGGGGCCAAGGCGCTTCGACGCGGCGCTGAAGGCCTACTTCGACCGCTGGGCCTACAAGCATCCGAAGCCCGCCGACTTCTTCCGGACGATCGAGGACGTGACCGGGGAGGATCTCGACTGGTTCTGGCGCAGTTGGTTCTACGAGACGGATGTAGCGGACCCGGCCGTCGCGTCGGTCGACACGGCGTCCACCGCGCGTGACACCGCCGCCGTCACTATCGAGCAGAATGGGGAGCTGATGCTGCCGGTGCCGGTGCGGCTTACCTTCGAGGACGGGACGACCCAACGGCGGCACGTGCCGGAGGAGGCCTTCTACACCCAAGACGCCAGCACGCTTCGCGTAACCGAGGGACCGCTGCGGCGCGTGACGGTGGACCCAAGTGGAATCTTGCCGGACACGAGCCGGGCCAACAATGCCTGGAACCGCACTGGCGAAGGAGAGGTGGCTGGCCTCTCGGCGGCCGATGGCACTGAGCTGGAGCCTGTGCGGCTGAGCTATGAAGGCACTCCGGCGGTATCCCGCACTCTCCGACCCACCTCCACGGACGGAAATGACACGTGGACCATCATCACCGAAGGAGCGGGGGGCGGCCCCGACTCACTGATCGTAGACCGAGAGACACTTCGCCCCAAATCCCAGGTCATCAACTCGGAGGCGGATGTCCGGCTCATGTACACGGACTCGTTAGTTACCGGGACGGCCCGAACGAGTGGGCGCTCCATCCCGATTCGAGCGTCCATTGATGACCCAGTGCTCTTCGAAGGGTACTCGTTTCATCACCCGCTCACGACGCTCGGCGCGATGCCACTGAGGCCGGGATTCGTCGCCTCATTTGACGTATTCGAGCTCCCACGGTCGGTGAAAACCATGCGGTATCGGGTGACGGGAACAGAAACTGTGGAGACGCCAGCCGGACGGTTCGAGACGTACGTCGTGAACTTCCGTGTTCGCGGTGGTGGGGCGAGTGGAACGGCGTATCTACGCCGGAAGGCCCCGCATCACGTTATCCGGTTGACCGCCGACCAGGGTGGAGGAGAGACGTTCACCCAGCAGCTGACTTCGATTTCGGGGCTGTCCGATCGAGGAGGATAGCTTGGCAGTCCTTCCCCGAATTAGAACACGTG
>NZ_JBDGQQ010000184.1:0-19072 GCF_042218895.1 Salinibacter sp.
GGCTTGACAACGACGGGCGAGCCGTAGGTCGCACTCGCGCGAAGTCCCATCTCACGGGCTCGTTCGTAGATCACCGAGGGGCTCGTCCGGCGCTCATACTTCCCTTTCAGGCGATTGTATTTGAGGTGCAGGCGCCGGTTTTCAGAGCGGGCGTCCTGCAGGTTCCCCAGGAGGTCTGTCGTTGCGTGCACGTGCCCCACGTACGACGTGAATGCGAACGCGACGGCAAGCAGAAACAGGGCAAAGCGCAGGGTCGACACGCGCTCCAAGAAGGAGCCGTCGGCTGTGCTGCGCCGCCGGTTCCGCGACGGTTCCAGATCGGTCCAATCCGGGAGTGCCGTTCCGTGCCGGACCCAGCTGCCGGAAGACGCAGTGGCCTCGTGCGTGCTACCCTCGGCTGTCTTGTGCGGACGATTCTGCAGCCACGAGGGGCTCGTCCTCTTGGCTGCTCGGTCATCGTTCCGGGAAACGCTGCTTCGACTCATGGCTGCATGTTGTTGCTGGCCAAAGGTACCGTCGGGTCTGTTGCGACCGGGACGCCGGAGCGCCTGCGCCCTCTCTGAAAGAGGAATCCAGTTTGTGAGGTCGACTGTCATGAGGTCGGCGGGGCCGGAGGGCCAACTTCCTCCTGGTCCCGCCGTTCGGCAACCCGGAGACGGGCACTTCGGGCCCGCGGGTTGGCCTCCACCTCGGCCTCCTGGGCCTCGATGGGCCCTCGGGGCGTTTCGATCCACGGGGCCACGAGGTTGCCGTACAGATCACGCTTGGGCTCGCCTTCGAAATTCCCGTAGCGAAGGTACCGCTTCGCCCGTCGGTCCTCCAGCGAGTGGTAGCTGATCACCGCAATGCGCCCCCCCGTGCGGACGACCTTCGTACTCTGTGCCAGCGCCTGTTCCAGCTCTTCGAGCTCAGCGTTGACTACGATACGAAGCGCCTGGAAGACCCGGGCCAGCGTTTTCGTTTCGCCGGGGGGCGGCACGGCGCCCTTCACGACCTCCGCCAGCCCCCGCGTCGTGTCGAGTGGGCGGGCCTCAACGATTGCCCGGGCGATGGGTCCGGCGCGGCGCTCCTCGCCGTAGCGTCGCAGTACGTTGCGCAGTTCGTGCTCGCTCCACTCGTTAACGATCTGGCGTGCAGTAAGCCCCCGACGCGGATCCATCCGCATGTCGAGCGGGCCCTCGTCCTGAAAGCTGAAGCCGCGCTCGGACACGTCGAGCTGGTGCGACGACACGCCGAGGTCGAGCAGGAGTCCGTCGACGGGCACAAATTCTTCGGCCTCAAGCAGTTCTTTCAGGCGGCCGAAGTTGCCGCGGACTGCTCGGAAGCGCCCCATCTCACGCTCGTCGGCGAGGCGACGGCGGGCTGCCGCCAGGGCGTCGCCGTCCCGGTCGATCCCGAGGACTCTCCCCCCCGAATCGAGCACGTCGAGCAGGGCCCGGGCATGACCGCCCCCGCCGAGGGTGGCGTCTACGTAACGACCACTCAGGTCGGTGACGAGCCGATTCTGTACGTTGTGTGAAAGAACAGGTGCGTGGTAGTCCGTGGCGTACCGCAGCGGATCGTCGTCGGGCGAATCGTTCCGAGGCTCACTCGCTGACATTGATCCGTATCTCGTCGCCACACAGAGGCTGCCGATTTTCTCTACATGCTCATCACGCTCTCAGCGAGCGTCTCGTAATCGTCCGGCTGTTCGTTAAGGTACTCGTCGAACTGATCGGGATCCCAGATTTCAATGTGATCGAACGCGCCCAGAATGAGTGCTGAGCCGTCAAGCTCAGCGAACTCGAAAAGCGGAGTCGGGATGCTGATGCGTCCCTGCCCGTCGAGCGAGACCTCGTCGGCCCACATCATAATGATGCGGACGAAGTCGCGGACCTCTCGGTCGTACATGTTCAGGTCCTCAATTTCCTCCTCAATGTCGGACCACTGGTCCATCGGGTAGAGGAAGATGCAGTCCTCGAAGCCCCGCGTGATTGTGAAGGTGTCCTGTGCCTCGGGCGACATCGCCTTGCGCATCTTCGCCGGAATAGCCACCCGGCCCTTGCTGTCTATGGAATATTCGGCCTGCCCTTTGAACACCATGGCTGGAGTGGCCTCACCCGGGCGGCACAGCAGTCAATGAGAACAGCGAGCGCGCAGCGACCTCTGGGATGGTTCCCCACTTTTCCCCACGCCCCTCCACAATGTACGGCCATCGGCCTCAATGTCAAGCCATATCGCCGAGAAAAGCCGATTTTCGGGCCTTCACTTCCCTGATTGCCCCCTGCACACATATGGAATCTCCAGGGATGCCCCCCTCTCTTTCCGGCGAGGTGAACATATTTTCACCACCCGAAAGAAAATATTTTCACCACGCTTCCTCCGTCGGAGCAATGTGGGCACACATATGTTTTGTGGAGGAGTCGAATGTCGATGCACCAGCCGACCCTATGGAGAGGGAACGCCTCACGCAGCGTCAGAACGAAGCCTACGAGTTTATTCGCGGGTACCTCGTCCGGAACCGGAAGCCCCCCACGTTGCAGGAGATCGGTGATGCTCTGGGCATCGCCTCGACGAACGGTGTCTACAAGCTACTTCAAACGCTCGAGAAGAAAGGCTGGATCGAGCGCGAGAAGCACGAAGCACGGGGCATCCGCCTTACAGATCACGAGCAAGATCCCCTTGGAAGGAGCGGCGGGCCTCCCAGCCTTCCGGTGGTGACCCGCACCGTCAGCGACGAGCCGGAACGACTGCGCGAGCGTCCCGAGAGGATGCTGTCGGTGGATGGACACCTCCTACGCAGGGCTCAGGATCCGGACGCCTGTCTCATCGGGCGGGCCGGCGATGATGGCATGAACGGGGCCGGCATCCGCAAGGGCGATCTCCTCCTCATCGAAGAAATGGACTGGTCGGACCTGGAAAACGGCACGCTCGCGGCCGCACTCGTTCGGGAGCAGCTACTGCCCCGGGAGTTCGAGTTTGCCAATCGGAAGATTCATCTCCGCCCGGCGGATCGCCACTACACCGACGAGACGTTCCCTCCCGATCATCCGGGATGCCACATCATCGGCCGCCTGCTCGCCCTCATTCGCACGCTTTGAAGAACCCGAGGAGACAGGAGGTCAGAAATGCGGCGGCCGTCCCCACGCGCTTACATGTCCACAGAGGCGAGCGGTACAGCCTCACGCTCAGGGGGCTGGGGCGAGGCAACGAGATCTTCCTCGTGGGCGTAGGCGGCGCAGGCCCGGACGAACGACCGGAACAGCGGATGAGGGTCGTTCACAGTCGACTTGTACTCGGGGTGGAACTGAACCCCGAGGAACCAGCGCTTGTCGGGCAGCTCCATAATCTCAATTAGGTCGGTGTCCGGGTTCACCCCACTGAAGCGCATCCCCTCCTCCAGCAGCTTGTAGCGGAGCACGTTGTTCACCTCGTAGCGGTGGCGGTGCCGCTCCTGAACGAGCGTGGTCTCGTAAATTTCGTGGGCGCGCGATCCCTCTTGGATTCGGCAATCGTACTGCCCGAGGCGCATCGTTCCGCCTTTGTCAGAAATCTCTTTCTGCTCTTCCATGAGTCCGATGACGGGGTAGGACGTCTCGGCGTCGAACTCGGTCGAGTGCGCGTCGGTCCAGCCGCAGACGTGCCGGGCAAACTCGACAATGGCACACTGCAGGCCAAGGCAGATTCCGAAGAAAGGAACGTCATTCTCGCGGGCGTATCGGGCCGCCTGAATCTTGCCGTTCACCCCTCGGTCCCCAAAACCCGGAGCGACGAGAATGCCGGCTACGTCCCCAAGAACCGCCTCCACGTTGCCCGGCCCGAGGTCCTCCGACAGCACGTACTCGACCTCCACCTGCACCCCATCCGGGACGCCGGCGAGGATGAAGCTCTCGGTGATGGACTTGTAGGCGTCCTGGTGCTCAACGTACTTGCCGACCAGGGCAATGGGGATCGTTTCGTCGGGATTCTTCAGTCTCTTCAGAAACCCGACCCAGTCCTCAAGGTCGGGCGTATCGGTGCATACGTCGCCCTGCCCTCCGTCGGAGTAGAACCGATCGACGGCGAGTTCCCCCATGCCTTCTTCTTTGAGCAGGAGGGGCACCTCGTAGATCGTCTCTGCGTCGAGCATCTGGATGACCGCCTCCTCTTCAACATTGCAGAAGAGCGAGATTTTGCTCCGGACATCCGCGTCGATGGGCCGCTCCGAGCGACAAATAATGGCGTCCGGCTGCAGGCCGTGGGCGAGGAGTTCTTTCACGGAATGCTGCGTGGGCTTCGTCTTCAGTTCCCCTGCCGCACGGAGGTAGGGCACGAGCGTGAGATGGGCAATCATGGTGTTGCGCGGCCCCAGGTCGTTGCGCAACTGGCGGATGGCCTCGAGGTACGGCTGGCCTTCAATGTCGCCGACTGTGCCGCCGATCTCGGTGATGACGACATCGTAGTCCCCCGTCTCCCCGAGCTTCAGCATCCAGTGTTTGATCTCGTTGATGATGTGAGGCACCACCTGCACAGTTTTGCCCAGGTAGGCCCCCTCGCGCTCCTTTTCAATGACCTCCATGTACACCCGTCCGGTCGTGACGTTGTTGGCCTGGCTGGTGGGTTGTCCGAGGAAGCGCTCGTAGTGACCGAGGTCGAGGTCGGTCTCGGCGCCGTCGTCGGTCACGTACACCTCGCCGTGCTCGTACGGGTTCATGGTTCCCGGGTCGACGTTGATGTACGGATCAAACTTTTGGATCGTCACGTCAAGATCCCGGGCTGCGAGAAGGCGCCCCAGAGAGGCGCTAAAGATGCCTTTGCCGAGCGAGGAGGTGACGCCGCCGGTGACGAAGATGTACTTGGTCTGCACGGGACTAGGGAGCAATCGTGGACGGGGGATGACGGGGGCCAGCCGGCAAGATAGAAGGAGACACGGCTCATATCAATCACACGGACCTGGCTCTCGATTGTCTCACCGGCTCAGTCTCAGGCAGTTTCCCGTCCCGGTACTGCCCGAACAGGGAGTCGCTTCGCTCTGCTTGGTTCTGTCGCATGGGCGGAGCCCCCCGGCACTCTTCGCGGGTCGGCCCCGTGCGTTGCATGCCCCCCCTCCCGCAGCGCGGAGAAAAGCCGGGGTCCACTCCCTCAGGACTCTCGTCTCAGGCCTCCGCCCCCTCTCCGTTCGCGTAGTGGTGGAGAAGGTCCTCGGTCGTCACGATGCCCACCAGTTCGGCGTCTGCAACGACAGGAAGGGAGGAGATGTCGTGCTCAATGACCAACCGAGCGGCCTCTTCGGTCTCAGTTTCGGGGCCGACGGTGATGGGGTCCGTGCGCATGACTTCCAGGGCCGCCCGCGAGAGCGACTGTATGTCGCGGTGCTCTTCACTGTAGGTGTCGATGAACGGGCTGAGTGCCCTCAGTACGTCTCGGCCTGAGATCACCCCGAGAAGCTCACTGTCATCCACGACGAGCAGGTGATGGGACCCGCCTTCGTGGAGGCGAGTCCGGATCTCCGTGAGGGTCGTGTCCGGACCAATGGTCAGAAGGTCACGGCTCATGATGCCATCTATAATCATAATCCTGGCAGAGGGATCCGTGCGGGTAAGGGTCCGTGCGGGTGAGAGTAAGGGCCTCCGCGACTATGGACGAGCGGTCTTTTCTACGAAGGCCATCCTGCAAGAAGCCATCCTGCAAGAAAAGGCGTCGACTGCAAGGAGGCGGAGGGACGATGACGGCGTCGCATCACACATGCCGACGCAGGAACCGGCCAGCCCCTGCGGTGTTCGGCGGGGGAAGCGCTTACAGGTCCAGTCCGCACAAAGGGGAGGTGAACATTCCGTAAGACCTTCTGGTTGAGGTGGGGTGCCGCCCCTCGCGCCACGAGCACTCCCCCGACGGGAGTGCTGCTTGTCGTCATGCTGGGTCGTGTGGCCGGCGGGCCACCACGAAGAGCCCCGTCCCTTGCTCATTGTCCCACTGCACGTCCGTCGCGTTGAGCAGCAGGCCCAGCGGCAGGGCCGCTGTGTAGTAGAGCGGGAGCACGAGAAGCGACGCCCACGTCGCGCCCAGCATCCGCATGGGCCATTTGATGAGCCAGCGCCACGCCGTGGAGCCGTACGGGCCGTACGTGTAGATGCTCTTCACCGGCTGCAGCCCTGCGCCACGCAGCTTTTCGGCCAGCTCTGTTCGTCCGTACCCTTCGCGCACATGTTCGCCGATGAAGCTCTCGTCCCCTTCCTCCTGCACGTCCGAGCCGCCCTGGTCCGAGGGCGTATTGATGATCACGTGACCGCCGGGCCGAAGCACGCGTTCGAAGTGCTGGAAGACCGTCTCGTCCTCAGGGATGTGCTCCATGACGTCGACCGCCAGGATGAGGTCGAACGGCCCTTCCGACTGAAGGTCCGTGAGATCGTCGAGGGCCCAGGTGATCTGATCGGCATAAGGGGTCTGGTCGGCGAACTGTCGGGCTCGCTCCAGATATTCGGACTTGACGTCCACGGCCCGCACCTGCGCGTTCGGAAACGTGCGGGCCACGAAGTAGGCATACTGTCCGAATCCGGTGCCGGCGTCGAGGACCCGAACGGGACGCTCCTCCGGCATCGCCCCCAGGAGGCGCCGAATCTCCCGGCGCACGTACCAGGCCCGAAGGAAGAGCAGGTTGAGAATGCCGTAGAGCAGCCGTTGCAGCAGCGGATGGCGGCTTGCCAGCCGGCCCAAACGGTCCTTCACGGGGTCGTACTTCATGGAGAAGCGGGGGGTTGCGCGCAGCGCGGCGGGCCGCTGGGATGCCCCAAAGTCCTCGCAGGCTTGGGGACCAAGACGAACACAACGGGGTCAGGAGACTACAGACTGTACCTCGAAAAATCAGATCTGTTCATTCCTGCCGTTTCCCCTCGAACCAACTTCAGTCTCGACTCATGATGCACGAAGAAGCAGGCGTCACGATTGAGCTGACACAGGGCAACATCGTCGAACAGGACGACATGGAAGCCATCGTCAACGCGGCGAATGCCCAACTGCAGACAGGTGGAGGGGTAGCCGGGGCCGTTCACTCGGCGGCTGGTCCTGGGCTCGCCGAAGAAACGCGCCCTCTCGCCCCGATTCAGCCCGGGGAAGCCGTTATTACTGGCGCCCACGACCTCCCGAACGACCATGTCATCCACGTGCTAGGGCCCGTATACGGGCGCGACGAACCGTCTAACGACCTGTTGCGGGCCGGCTACGAAAACGCCCTGAGGCGAGCCGAGGAGAACAATGTCGCCTCGGTGGCTTTCCCAGCCATCTCGACCGGTGCATTTCGCTTTCCGGTCGACGCGGCGGCGCGCATCGCCCTGGAGACGATATTGGACACGGCGCCCACTCTCGAATCGGTCGAACACGTTCGGTTCGTGCTGTTCGATGAGGAGGCCTTCGAGGCGCACGAAGCGGCACTGACCGCCCTCCAGGAAGCGCCGTAGAGGGCGGGCGTCGTGTTCAGCCACGAGTCGAGCCTTTCCCCGCTGCTACAGCCGGTCCCCTCCAGCCTGGCCTGATCTCATGTCTTCCTACGTCACCCATCTTGAGAGCGCGCTCGACGACTCCCGATTTGAGGCCGATGCCCTTCACACGACCCACCGCGGTCGGCCCCTGTGGGTGCGGTACAACCTCGGCGCAGTTGCCTCTACGATCACCCCCAACGCGTTCGCGGACCGTCCCCCCACGATGTGGCGCTACCGCGAACTGTTGCCCACCCCAACCAGGGACGCAATCGTATCGCTGGGCGAGGGCCTTTCGCCCGTTGTGCCGTGCCCGGATCTCGGCGCCCGCTTCGGCCTCGACGACCTGTGGATCAAGGACGAGGCGCAGATGCCCACCGGCACGTTCAAGAGCCGTGGCCTGTCGGCCGCCGTCACGATGGCGCAGCACTTTGGCGTCGAACGCGTGGCGATTCCGACGGCCGGAAACGCAGGGGGTGCCCTCGCGGCCTACGCCGCCCGGGCGGGACTGGATGCCTACGTCTTCATGCCGGCCGACACACCGATGGTCAACCAGTTTGAGGTGGCGCTGAGCGGGGCCCGCGCATTCCTGGTGGACGGCCTCATCACGGACTGCGGCCGCCTCGTCGACGCCGGCACCGAGCCGATGGACTGGCTCGACGTCTCGACCCTCCAGGAGCCCTACCGCCTCGAAGGGAAAAAGACGATGGGTTTGGAGCTGTTCGACCAGTTCGACGCGCTGCCCGACGTCATTCTCTACCCCACGGGGGGCGGCACGGGTCTCATCGGCATGTGGAAGGCGTTCACGGAGCTGGCCGAGCTCGCCTGGATCGATCCGGACGACCGCCCGCGCATGGTGGCCGTGCAGTCGGACGGCTGCTGTCCCATCGTCGACGCCTACGAGGCGGGCGATCGCTTTGCCGACCGGGCCGAGGATCCCGAAACCGTGGCTAGCGGATTGCGCGTGCCGGAGGCGGTGGGCGACTTCATGATCCTGGACGCGATCCGTGAGAGCGACGGGCGCGCCGTGGCCGTAGATGAGGCGCGCATCCGCGAATGGATGCGGCTCGGCACCGCCACGACGGGAGTGTCCATTGGGCCGGAGGCCGCGGCCTGTGTCGGAGCGGCGGACACGCTGGCCGACGACGGCTGGATCGCCCCCGACGACCGCGTGGTGCTCTTCAACTGCGGCGCCGCCCAGAAGTACCCGCAGACGCTCGACCCCAACCTGCCGCGCCTCTCACCGACGGATGACGTCGACTGGGACCAACTCCGCACCGGGGCCCTGGACTGACGCTGCGCCGCCTTTTTCCGTTTCCGCTCCCCGTTCCCTGCGATGTCAACTCCCAGCGTCTGGACCGAGACCGCTACGGTTCGCTCCCACGAGGTTACGCCGCACGGCACCATCTCCGTCCCTGCCCTGTGCACCCACCTGCAGGAGGCGGCGGGCCGCCACGCCGACGCTCTGGGCGTATCAATTCGGCGCCTGTGGGCCAACGATCGAGCGTGGGTGCTGGCCCACCTCTCCATGGAGATCGAACAGCTTCCAGATTGGGGGGATGAAGTCGTCGTAGAAACCTGGCCGTCGGGGCTGGAGGGGCTCCACGCTACTCGCGAGTTCGTGCTGCGGGCCAACGGGGCACCCGCTCTTCGGGCCTCGAGTGCCTGGCTCGTCTTCGACCTTGAGAAGCGCCGCCCGGCCCGTCCCCCGCGGTCCCTTCGCGCCATCGAGCTTCCGGATCGTCCTCCTGCCCGGCCCCACGACTGGGCCGATCTTTCCCGCCCGGAGCGCGCCGACCACACGCGGACATTCGCCGTCCGGTACCACGACCTGGACGTCAACCGACACGTCAACAACGTCCGCATCGCAGAGTGGGCCCTGGAAACCCTCCCGCCGGAAATCCATGATACTTTCTGGTGTACAACTTTCTCCCTTCAGTTCATGGCCGAGACCCGGCTCCACGACTCGATTCGAGCCGTGGCTCAGGTTGAGTCCGACGGGGACGACCGGCGGGTTCGCCATGTCCTCCGGCGCGCGGACGACGATCACGCACTGGCGGTAGCTCACACGCGCTGGTCCTCTCGGGCCAACACGCACTGAGCATCTGCCCGCGGCGCCCAAGATTGCCCCGGTGTCTCGCAGCATTCTTCCTGACAGTCAGCTCAGTTCGGCCTCATGTCTTCCATCCGGAATTTCTTCGCCCGCCTCTTCACGTGGCCCTTCTTCGTCGGCGTCGGCACCGGAATTGCTTTGACGATTGGGGGCGCTGTCTTCCTCTCGTTCCTCGTGATGCAGCAATTCGGGGGTGGGTCGGCGACGGTCCCTGTTGGCGCCCCGTCGATTTCCGAGCGAGCGGCCCAGTCCGTACGTGGAATGGCGCCGTCCGACTGGTCCCTCCGTCCGGTGTCCAGCGAGGCCGACTCGACGACCTTCGCGGAGGCAACCGACTCAACGACCGTTCTCAACCTGTGGGCCACGTGGTGTGGCCCCTGCAAGGCCGAGATGCCGACCCTGCAGGCCCTTCACGACTCGACAGGCGCCGATGTGTCCGTTGTGCTCGTCTCGCGGGAGAAGAAGAAAAAGGTTCGCCAGTTTCTTGAGAAAAAGGGCTACTCCATGCCCGCGTACGTCGCCTCGGATCTCCCATCGGTGTTCGACGGCGACGGCATTCCGCGCACGTACGTCATCGGGGCCGACGGCCGCGTCCTGTACCGACACGTCGGGGCTGCCGACTGGAACGCCGACGCGGTGCACCGCTTCCTCGGTCGGCTGAATGGGGATCGTCCACCCGGAGCATCGTCGTGATGAATCGGGCTGCGGGGGCCAATCACTCGTCCGGGAGCTGGGCGCCGACCGAGTCGGCAAACGCCTTCATCCGCGCCCGCATCTCCGTCACCAGTCCTGGCCGGTCGTCGGCACGGTTGAACCGTTCCGCGGGATCGACCTGCAGGTTGAAGAGCTGGGTCGTGTCCCCGGCCAGCCGGAGCTTCCACTTCCCTCGCCGCATCGCCTCCAGATTGCCGAGAAAGTAGTAGTAGCGCCTGCGCGCCGACGTGTCGACTTTCCCGGTCAGGAAGGGCCGCAGGTTGTGCCCATCGAGCGGGTGCTCGGGCGGCTCCGCCCCGGCAATGTTGAGCAGAGTGCGGTAGATGTCGGGGCTCGCCACCAGCTCATCGGTGTCGACCCCACGTTCGATGTGCCCGGGCCACCGGATCATTGCGGGCACGCGAGCCCCTCCTTCGTAGCTGGTATGCTTGTATTTCCGGAGCGGCCCGGGCGACCCGGCGTGCCAGGGCTTGTTGCCCGCCTGCAGCATCCGGTCCGGCAGATTTAGCCACGGGCCGTTGTCCGAGGCGAAAAACACGATTGTATTGTCGGCCACACCCTGTTCCTCAAGCGCGGCCAGCACCTGGCCCACGCTCCAGTCGATCGTTTCGATCACGTCCCCGTAGAGCCCCGCGCCCGACGGGTCCCGGAACTGCTCGGTCGTGTGAATCGGCAGGTGCGGCATGTTGTAGGCGAGGTAAAAGAAGAAGGGCTGTTTCCCCCCGCTGTGCGCCTCGATGTAGCGCGTCGCCTCCGCGGTGTAGCGAACCGTCAGAGAATCCTGCTTGGGCGGGTGCTCGATCATTTCGGTGCCCCGGTACAGCCCTAGCGGCACGTCGGTCTGCACCCAGGGCTTTCGGTAGTCGTTTGAGTACGGCAGGCCCAGCCACGAGTCGAAGCCCTGGTTGGGCGGGAGAAAGCGGTCCTTCGCGTGCCCGAGATGCCACTTGCCGGCCATGCCGGTGGCGTACCCGGCGCTCGAAAGCGCCTCGGCCAGGGTGAGCTCGCTCTCGGGGAGGCCGCCGTTGCCATTTGCTCCCGTCCCCCCACCGAAGTCAACCCGCGGCATGTAGCGGCCCGTCAGGAGCTGGGTGCGGGACGGGACGCACCACGATCCCGTCACGAACGAGGTGAAGCGCGTACCCTGGTCGGCCAGCCGGTCGATGTTCGGCGTCTCGATGGTGGGGTGGCCGTAGCTGCTGAGGTCCCCGTAGCCCATGTCGTCGGCAAAGAGGATTACGACATTCGGCCGCTGCGGTCCGGGTTCGGTCGTGCACCCACCGAGTCCGACACTGCCGAAGAGGAGGACGAAAAGAACGAGAGAAGGCCTGAGCGTTCTCATTGGTATGGAGACAAAATAAGCGCGACTGCGGAGGGGGCTACCAGTGGGACCGACGCCGCTCCATGAGCGCCGGATACGCTTCGTCGGGGTCGCCGAGCCGGTCCTTAAGCTGGAGCAGTTTGTCTTTCAATCGCGCCCCCGTATCGGCGTAGGCCGGGTCGCGGTAGACGTTGTCCATCTCGCGCGGATCTTTGACCAGGTCGTAGAGCTCCCACCCGGGCTTGGTTGGCGGGTTTGAGGTCTGATCGAGGGGCAGGCCGTAGAAGAAGATGAGCTTGAATCGCTTCGTGCGAATTCCGTAGTGGGCCGGCCGGCGCGCCCCATTGCCGTGCATCCAGTAGCGGTAGTAGACGGCGTCGCGCCAGTCAGCAGGCGTCTCGCCGCGCAGGTTGGGGCGGAAGCTCCGCCCCTGCATGTAGTCGGGCGTCTTGAGCCCCGCGTAGTCGAGCATCAACGGCGCAAAGTCGACGTTGAGGACCAGGTCGTCCACGACCGTCCCCGGCTCAATCTCCCCCGGATACCGGATCAGAAACGGCATCTGCATCGACTCCTCGTACATCCAGCGCTTGTCGATGTAATTGTGCTCGCCGAGGAAATAGCCCTGGTCGGAGGTGTAGATGACGACGGTGTTCTCTTTCAGGCCCGCCTTCTTCAGATAGTCCAGCAGGCGCCCTACGTTCTGGTCGATGGCGGCGACCGACCGCAGGTACTGCTTCACAAATGCCTGGTAGCCGTGGCGACGAACCTCTCGGCCACTCATCTTGTCCAGCGGCCGGGGCGGGGCCCAGTACCCCCACCGCACGAACCGGCGGGCCATTGTCTCGATCGTAAAGCCGTACTCACGCGAGCCGGGCGAGCGGTGGCTCTTGTCCTCCCACAGGCTTGGCGGCTCCGGGAGGGTCGTATCGGCGAATAGACTGTCGTTGCGCTTCGGAGCCTGAAAAGGACCGTGGGACGCCTTGAAGTGCGTCATCAGCACGAATGGTTTCTCCTCATCGCGCTGCTGTTTGAGCCAGTCCAGCGACAGGTCGGCAATCACGTCCGCCGAGAAGCCCCCGTGCGTCGTCAGCGTGTCGCTCCCCTTTTCCCGGAGCCGCGGATCGACGTAGCGCCCCTGCCCGGGCAGGACGTTCCAGTAATCGAACCCGCTGGGCTCGGCCTTCAGGTGCCACTTGCCGATGACGGCGGTCTGGTAGCCGCCCTTCTGGAGTTCCTTGGCAACGTTCGGGTGGGCCGGGGCCAGCGAGTCGCGCAGGGTGTAGGCGCCGTTTTTGTGGCTGTACTGGCCGGTGAGGATCGAGGCGCGGCTCGGGACGCAGATCGAGTTGGTGACGAACGCGTTCGTCAGGCGCGCCCCCTGCTGGGCCAGGCGGTTGATGTGTTCCGTGGGCGCGAGGCCTGAGAGGCGCGAGCCGTAGCTCCGGAAGGCCTGGGTCGTGTGGTCGTCGGCCATGATGAACAGAATGTTCGGCCGCGACGGCGACTCCGTGTCGGTCGTGCAGCCCCCAAGTCCAAGACCACAGAGAACGACCAGCAGAGCGACGACGGATGCTTCTGTGGACCGAAGGCGGCCTCCATCGGGAATCGAGACCCCACAAAAGAGCTCCATTTCGATCGCCGAGCTTGTCAAAGCCGCATCGATTGTCCCTGCCAAAAATTGTCAGGGCCTCCCTTGAATTCAAACGGACAGACCCGCAAGAGTATCGTGCTGCGTCCGCCAGCGGCGCAATTTACTCGGCGGCCGCCCGGGGTTCTGATCCCCGGACCTGCAGCGATCGAATCATCGGCGACTCGCTGGGGGCCCGGGTTTCGAGGTCGAGACGAACCCGAATCTGCTCCGCCTGAAGGCCCCCGAGATCGAGGCGCGCGTTGCCCGCCGCAAGTGTCCGCTCTCGCGACTCGTCGGGGGTGCCGTCCCCGTCGGTGTCGATGTCCAGCTGGAGGCGAACCGTCTGGTCCGTGTCGTCGGTGAGGGCGAGTTTCGTGTAGGCAATGCCCGTGGGCCGCTCGTGGGTCATGTAGAGGGTCGTGCCCTCAATGGCGATGTCTGGATCGCCGGTTCCAAAGTCGTTGCCGTCGGGGGTCGGCTCGTCCCACGCCTGTCCCTGATCCGGGGTGCGGGGGCCAAAGATGTCGTGCGTTAGGTCCCAGCCGTTGGGAAAGGCGGACGGAGCGGTCCGTGCGTACCCGATGGTGTACTCTCCGTGCGGAGCATCGTCGTAGAATAGGTGCCACGCATTGTTAAAGAAGCTGGGGTCGGGATCGCCCGTGTGCCCCCCTACCGTCAGCACACGCCCATGCGCCGTCCACGCCCCTACAGGATCAGCGGACGAGAGGGCCAGAATCCGGGGACTATCCTCCGCGAAGAGGTAAAAGCGCTCGCCATCGTAGGCCAGACCGGGATCGTGGCCTCGCATGTTCTGGATCGGCCCTTCGTTCGTCCACGCCGTCAGGGACGCCCCGCCGCTCGTCCACAGGCGGGAAACGAGGTCGCGCGACTCGTCCGGGCTGTACCACGTGCCGTCGGCGAAAATCCAGTCGTTCGGGGCGTGGTAGCCAAGGGTGTCGCGTGCGGTGTTGCTCGCAAACAGCGGGTACGGGTCGACGAGGCGGAACGGATTCTCCCCGCGCTTCAGGGGCGCAAGGCTGTCGGCCACGGCCGCCGCCCATCCCCCGATGGCCCACGGGCCGACGTTGAAGAGAAGAAGCCACTGCCCCTCGTAGGGCCCCGTCCCGCGGACGAGCGACTGGTCATTGGGCTGGAGGGTGTCGGGAAGCTGGAGGGTCTGGTCCGTCGCGTGCGGAAAGTCTGCGCCGCTCACCAGCGGATTGCCACTAAACTTCGTCCAGCCCGTCGTCACGTCCTGCGGCTGCCCGTACACGCGGATGTCGGCCGTCAAGGCGCCGAGGGGGGCAACCGCGGAGACATCCAGCCAGTCCGAGGTCCATCGGCCCTGCGAAACAAACGCCTCGCTGCGCACGAACGGCTGCGTCGTGTCCGGACGGCGCAACAGGAGGCCTCCATCGCCCATCACGTCGATGCGGCCGCCCACCGCCCCCGACGTGCGCACCTGCACCTCGGACTGCTGGGCAGTGTGGTCCCTCCAGTCCACCGCCGTCGTGAGAGAAACGGTCTGGGGCCCCGAATCGGGGGATCCGCATCCCGCGCCGAGGACGCCGACGAGTGCGACAATCACGAAAGAGATCCGCATCCGCTCCGGATCGGTTCGTTGAAAATAGATCCGCCCGAAACGTCGCCGTCTCCGGCGGCGGGGCCTGGTTCATTGCCGAAACAGAATGTTCTTCAGCACAAACCAGACGTTTTCTTTCTTCTCCCGGAGGCGGCGCGAGAAGTAGGGGAACCACTCCGTGCCGTAGGGCACGTACACCAGCATGTTGTATCCCTCCGCGGCCATCTCTCGCTGCGTCGTGCGGCGCAGGCCGTAGAGCATCTGAAACTCAAACGTGTCGGGCCCAATGTCGTGGCGGTCAGCGAAGGCCCTCGTGGCGTCGATGAGCTGGTCGTCGTGGGTGGCGATGCCGGAGTAGTCGGTGTGCTCCAGCAGCCGCTCCATATAGTCAATGTACCGCTTCCGGATCTGGCTCATGTTCTGATAGGCGATCTCCGCGGGCTCGGCGTAGGCCCCCTTGCAGAGGCGCACGCTCACCCCAAGTTCGCACATGCGGTCGATGTCCCGATCCGTCCGCTTGAGCATGGCCTGCAGGACCGGCCCCACGTGATTGGGAAAGTCCGGGTAGACGGACTCGAAGATGTCGAGCGTGGACTGGGTGAGATCGCTCCCTTCCATGTCCAGCCGCACGAACATGTCGTGCTCGGCGGCCACCTCCAGCAGCTGCCGCAAGTTGTCGAGGCAGAAGTCCTCGTCGATGAGCTGCCCCATCATTGAGAGCTTGATCGAAATGCGATTGCGCAGCTCATCGTCGCTTCGTGCCGCCAGGGTGCGAACGAGGTCGATGTAGGTGTCACGTGCCGCAACGGCCTTTTCTCGATCGTGGACGTGCTCGCCGAGCTTGTCGAGGGCCACGTGGAGGCCATCCTGGTTGAGTTCGTCGACGACGGGAAGGGACTCCTCGAGGGCCTCGCCCGCCACGAAGCGGCTGGCAAGGAAAAATGGGAGTTTCATGTTGGGAAGGCAGAAATCGGTGATAGGAGCACTACCGCCTCAACATCCCGGAATCAAAGATGTTGGGAACTCGGCGTAAAGCACAAGTGTCCTTGCATTCCTCAGAGCCTGAATGTCGGATCCGATTCCCGATTTATCTTCCGGATGGGTCGCCGGCGCGGACGGCTACCAGGACGGGTGGGTTGTCGTCCTATGGCGGCCCGCGACCGGGACCTTCCGCCGCCGGACCGTTGACACCACGGACGCTTTGCTCGCCCTGCCGGAGGCCCCTATCGTGCTCGGGATTGACATGGTCATTGGGCTGCCCGATCGGGCCCGGCCGGGCGGGCGGCGTTGCGACCGGGCCGCTCGCCAACTGCTGGGCCACCCGCAGGGCACCAGCGTGTTCTCCCCGCCGGCGTACGACGTGCTCGGGGCCACGACCTACGATGACGCTCAGCGCCGCAACCGGGCGAGTGGACCGGACGCCCCCGGCCTGTCCAAGCAGACGTTCTACCTGATGCCGAAGATGCGAGCCCTGGCCGAACGCATGACGCCGGCCCGACAGGAGTGCGTTCGGGAGGTGCACCCGGAGCTCGTGTTCTACGCCATGAATGGCGGCGTGTCCCTCGAGGCCAGCAAGCACACCGAGGCAGGCCAGTCGGCACGCGCGGCGCTCCTGGAAGCCCACGGATTTCCGGACATCGAGGACACGGTCGCCCGCACCGCCGGTGGACCCCTCGGAGCCGACGATGTGCTCGACGCTCATGCTGCGTGCTGGACCGCCCGTCGCATCCGAGACGGCACGGCAAAGCGGTGCCCGCCGCGGGACGAGCAGGCTCCCCGCAACGACCGGGGACTGCGAATGGAAATTTGGCGCTGACTCGGAGCACAGAGCACAACGTCCGCGAAATAGATGCGAGCTCCCCGAAACGACGGTCCGAGACCAGGCGTTGCGGCCCTGTCGTCGTTGATTTGTCTCCACAGCAAGCTGCACCATGCCCTCCCTAGCTGACCTGCGTGAGAAGTATGCGCGCGACGAGCTCACTCGCGATCACGTGGCCGATGATCCCCTCGAGCAGTTTCAGGACTGGTTCGACGAGGCCCTGGACGCTGAACTGGAGGAGCCGAACGCGATGACCCTCGCCACGGCGGCGGCGGACGGCACGCCCTCCGCCCGCATCGTGCTGCTGAAAGGGCTCGACGAGCGCGGCTTCCACTTCTACACGAACTACGACAGCCGCAAGGGCACCGAGCTGAGCCAGAATCCCCACGCCGCCCTCACCTTCCTGTGGAAGCCCCTGGAGCGGCAGGTGCGTATCGAGGGGCCGGTGGAGCGCATGCCCACAGACGAGTCGACCGAGTACTTCCACAGCCGTCCCCGGGGCAGTCAGTTGGGCGCCTGGGCCTCCCCGCAGAGCCGCGTCGTGGAGAGCCGGGAGGAACTGGAGCAGAACCTGGAAGACGCGGAGGCCCAGTACGGCGACCGTGACGAAATTCCCCGCCCGTCGCACTGGGGCGGCTACGTGGTGCGGCCCATGCAGATCGAGTTCTGGCAGGGGCGTCCCAACCGCCTGCACGACCGCCTCCGCTACCGGCGAGCCGACGCGGATGACGCGTGGACCCTGGAACGCCTTGCGCCCTGACCGCAGTGAAAAATAGTTTTGGACTGCGCCGTGTGCGAAGGAAATGAACCCTTCCTGAGTGTGCCCTGCATAGCGTTCTGAGCGCTCAGTCTCAGGAAGGGCGCAGTCCCACAGCCCCTCACAGGACACGATCACTGACCGGAGCACCCGCTGACTTTAGGGGGGCATGCCTTTCGTCCCTTCCACGACCGGATCAGAAATAAGGCCTCTGGCGTTCCTATTTGGCTCGTAGAGTCTGCCCTTTCGTAGCATCCTGCTCTCATGGCATTCTCCAGGAGACTTGGGATGCTCTGCGCAGTCGGGGTGCTCCTTCTGGGACGGCCCGCCGCCGCAGTGGTCCCGGACTCGACCACGTACGATCCCGGTCACGCTGCGTTCGCCGTCCGGTTCGGGGAGGAGGTTATCACCCATCGCATTATGGCAATGCCCATGATGCCGGACACGTCGGTCCGGGTGGCGATCGCGTCAGACACTGCTGCTGGATCCTATCAGGTCGACGCGCCCGAGGCTTCGATTCGCCCCCTCTCTGGGTCGGCGTGGCGGTTCACAGCTCCTACCCAGCCGGGGCTCTATCCCGTTACCATCACGGACCCCGGTACGGCCGACTCGGTTCGGATTCAGGTCTTCGTTCTGCGAACGTGGGACCACGAGGGGAGGCGGCTGAACGGATACCAGATTGGCCACTACGAAATGGATCCGCGGCGTGGCCTGGCGGTCTACGAGCCCCCGGACGGTTTCATCGAAGTCACGGCCGAAAATAAGGACGCGCCTCTGTCGCCAAATTTCCGGTTGGAGCAGTTTCTCTGCAAGCAGACCGACAAGACGCCCCAGTACGCCCTCGTCCGCACCCGGCTGCTGCAGCAACTCGAGCGGATCCTCGCGGCCGTCAACGCGCAGGGCCACGCCGTGCCGACCCTGCACGTCATGAGTGGCTACCGCACGCCGCAATACAACCGGGCCATCGGCAACACCACAGAGTACAGCCGACACCTGTATGGCGACGCCGCCGACCTCTTCGTCGACGCGGACAACGACCGCTGGATGGACGACCTGAACGGGGACGGTCGTGCTACGAAGACCGACGCCCGGGTGCTCGCTCAAATTGTGCGGAGCGTGGGCACGCCCGGCGACGAGCGGTTCAACGGTGGACTCTCCGTGTACGGCCCGACCAACCAGCACGGCCCTTTCGTGCACATCGATCTTCGGGGGCGTCGCGTCCGCTGGTAACCCACCCGGCGAACAGGGAAGTCCCTTTCGGCGGGGGTCGACCGGGCGGCGTACCTTCTCCGGCAGCATGGGGAAACGCGGGAGTGGACTCAGACGGCACCCGGCACAGACCCCGAACAGACCGCTGTACTGACGGAGAAGGCCCCGGTGTACCTGCTCTACTGGGTCGCTCAGGCTACGCCGAACGTCCCCATTCATTTTCGGAACGACGCATACGACCGGGACAAGACTTTCCCCTCAGTCCTCACGAGCTCCTGGTCCCCGATCCGAGGGCAGCCCGCGTAGATGCTACGCTCTGCTTGGTCGGACGACGGTTCGGCATGAATCGAAGCGGGAGAAGAAGGCCAGAAGCCGGTTTCCGCTGCTCAGGAAACGTCTCCGAAGGACCCACAGCGTCCCGACGCTACCCCGCCACCATGAGAACTAAACCACCCTCGACTGGAAGTCGAGGGGTTTGGGGGAGGGGTCTACCGGCT
>NZ_JBDGQQ010000185.1:0-12331 GCF_042218895.1 Salinibacter sp.
AACCGCCAGGAAGAACTCCTTCTCAGGTCGTTTCAACTAGACTTGCATTTACGCCGCCTGTACTCTACGGAGAAGGAAAGATTGGAATTTAGTCTCTCAAGATACCGACTAGCCATCAAGCCAATCTCTTCTTCGCCGACCACGACCAGCCTCTCAGGTCGCTCCGAACCGGGCCAAAGAGAATACTCCAGCAGTTGGCCGATAGCATCCCGGATGTAGGCTCCCGGAGATCGGCCCACTTTGATCTCGTAGAAGGTCAAGCCGGAACCTTCGTCTCTAGCAACCACGTCTACGCGCCCGCCGCTTCCCGAATCCACCTCGGCGCCGACGTTTTCAGGTCCGACCGCCTCGGCCAGTTCGGCGAAGAGTGTCTTCTGAACGCGGTTGTGACGAAGCTCCACGCCAACCTCTTTGCCGGCACGTTCCATCCGGGTGGTTTCTTGAATTTCAGGCATCCCTGGCCAAAAATCGAACGACTCGGGCTTCCTACTCCACTCTGAAGCAAGGTCGGCGTCGCCTCCACACTCGGCAAACACGTACGCCGGCAAAAGGCAATCAACCAGGCAGAATGTTCAGTGATGTACGAGCGGCCCAAGCGCTCCGGTGCGGCGAGTCTTGGCGAAGGCGGATCCTACTCACGAAAGGCTTCCCACAGCCGAACCCCACCCGAGAGGACTCCAGAAATGACTAGGCCGGCACCAGCCAGAGGAATGCTCAAGAATGTGTACCAGCCAGCAACGCCCATCGTGTAAAGCAAATCGCCGATATTTATCCCAAATATGTAGCAGGGATGGAAAGCAGCTTCATTCAACCGGCACCCAAGGACGTTTGCGACGGTGCCAGCCGTGAAAGTCGACGCGACGGGAAGAAGCCCAACCACCACCGACGAGATGGCGAGCCATTTTGCACCCGAGCGCAAGGTGGAGGTGAGGCCGTTTCCCTGGTCCACGGAGTCAGAATGCTGGCTGGAGTCACTCACGGATGTATCGGGGATCGGTCAGAGGCTTCGCCACGAGTGACCTGATCGACCCATCCTCGGAGCTTCAGGTAAAGGATCAAGCTCAACGAGACGTAGGGGTCAAAGTTGCATCGGATAAAGCTTGTTATGCAATGCTACTGAGCGGTTAGCAGGCCGCGATTTTCGACCAGGATTTCCTCAGTTGAAGCCCCCCATCATGGCCGACCTGATTCCCCAGCTCCGGCAAACGCTCCCGGCCGTTCTCCAGGACGCCGGCGAAGACACTGCCGACAGAGTGATCGAGTTCTTCACCGCCGAAATCCGCAATCCGAACACCCGGGAGGCGTACGGGAGGGCCGTGAGACGCTTCTTTCGGTGGGCAGCCCAGCGAGGGCTCGATCTTTCCGATATTGAGCCGGTCCACGTCGCCGCCTACGTCGAAGAAGACAACCGTGCGCCCGCAACGGTCAAACAGAACCTGGCTGCTTTGCGTCGCCTCTTCGACTTCCTCGTCACCGGGCAGGTTCTGGAGGCCAGTCCCGCCGAGCCGGTCCGCTCCCCGAAGCTAAACGCCGACGGCGGAAAGACGCCAGCCCTCACCGCAGAGGAAGCCCGCGAGCTCCTCGACTCGATCGTAGAGGAGAAAAAGGAGCTGCCTCAGCTGAGGGACCGTGCCATCATCGGCGTGATGACGTACACGTTTGCCCGCGTGTCTGCGGTCTGTCGGCTCGACGTCGGGGACTATTTCCGGGCCGGGCACCGATGGATGATTCGTCTGCATGAAAAAGGCGGGCAGCGCCGGACGGTGCCTGTTCACCACAAGGCCGGGGAGTACCTCGACGCGTATTTAGATGCAGCGGGCATCCGCGAAGAGCGGGATGCACCTTTATTTCAGTCGCTTCGCGGACGCACCGGTGAGCTCACCGGCAAGCGGCTTCAGGCAGACAATGCCCTTCAAATGGTGAAGCGACGGGCCTCCGATGCCGGATTCGATCCCGATCAGATCTCTTGCCATACGTTCCGCGCCACCGGCATCACGACCTACCTCGAAAACGATGGGGACTTGGAGACCGCCCAGCACATTGCCGGGCATGCCTCGGCAAATACGACCCGGATCTACGACCACCGGGACCAACGCGTGGAGCAGGAGGAAATCGAGCGGGTGAGGATTTGAGCAGGTGAGACTGTTCTCTGTGTAGTCACGGATCCAGACAAATGGAGATGAACATGTCTCGGGTTCTGAGCTTTATCCTGCACCCTCCACATCGGACGCCAAGCCAAACCGAGGGATGCCCAGCTTCGACGACTACATTGTCTACGTCGACGAGAGCGGCGATCACAGCCTCACGTCCATTGATCCGCAGTATCCCATCTTCGTCCTCGCGTTCTGCCTCTTCGACAAGGAGAAGTACGCAGAGGAAGTAACGACCAACATCACGCACCTGAAGTTCAAGTACTTCGGCCACGATCAGGTCATCCTCCACGAACGAGAGATCCGGAAGGAGGAGGCGGCGTTTTCGATCCTACGGCGGGAGGAGACCCGAAACGAGTTCTATGGAGACGTTTCCGGCATTGTCCGGGGGGCCCCGCTCACGATCTTCGCAAGTGTCATTGACAAACGAAGACTCAAAAAGGAGCAGGACGACCCCACCAACCCGTATCACCTTGCTATGGCGTTCGGGCTGGAGCGGCTCTACATGCACCTCAGTAGAAAGGGATGCGACGACGGCAAGCTCCACATCGTATTCGAAGAGAGGGGAGACAAGGAAGACAGAAACTTGGAGCTGGAATTTCGCCGGGTCCTCGACGAGGAGAACAACGAGGTTGGGGTCCAACTCCCGTTCAATATCGTCTTCTCCGACAAACAAAGCAACGCCGCGGGCCTTCAGCTCGCGGATCTGGTGGCCCGGCCGATCGGGCGGCATATCTTGAAGCCTGAACAGAAAAACCGGGCCTACGACGTCATCGAGGGGAAACTCCGAAGGGGACCCGACGGGAAGATTCGGGGAAAGGGACTGAAGGTATTCCCCTAATGAAAGGTATTTCCCCAATGAAATGCGTTTCCATGGGATGCCCCACAAAAGCGAAAAGCCTCGGCTGAGCCGAGGCTAGACGCCGACCGGGAAAACCCAATCCATTTAGAAATTCCAATAGGAGATACCCCAAGGATCACCGGTTGTTCCACTTTGGAACGGTTTCGGGCCTCAGATTACGCGCACGTGCTGAAGGCGGCAATCGCGGCGTAGGCGAGCCGGCTCGCCGTTTTCAACGTTGGAGACTTCACCGACGCCAGCCAGCTTGGGGTCGAGGTGATGACATCGAGGGAGCCCACCCGCGCAATTGAATAAAACAGCTAAACAGAGCCATGGGCGGATTGACCGTTCGACTTCCCGACTCCCTACGCGGGAAGGCAAGCGATCTTGCCGAGGAGGAAGGCATCTCGATGAACCAGCTCGTGATGCTGGCCGTCTCGGAGAAGATCACGCGGCTCGACGCGGAGGCCCAGTTTGCTCACCTCGACGCCCTGGAGCGATTTGGGGAGGCCGTCGCCGAGGAGGAATGCGCCCAGCCCGACAAGCTGATGGAAGACCTTCTGAACCGGGCCGGAGACGAAGAACCTCGGGAAGGGGACAGACGACCCGCCAAAGCAACGTAGGAGAGAGGGCCTGCTTCGGAGATAAATTTCTCTCTCTTACGCTTCCAACAGTCCGCAGTTATACGAGGCGTAGCCTGGAGCTACCCCTTGCAGACATCTTTGAGACGTGTATCGTCAGTCTCCAATTTCGACACCCTCTCAGAGCGGATAAACCGCCCATCGTAGGCAGGGAGAGCGGCTTCAGATCGGACCTTCAGCGTGATCCTCGGCGAACGATTCCCGACGGCTCCGATCGGCAAGCCGTCGAGATGAGCGGCGGATCGGGGCACTGATTTTGCGCAGATGAGCCCTGGTTTTTCGGCCAGGACCTACGCTTCCGGTAAGAACAATTCTGTCAACGCAAGTAACCTGTCTCAGGTGGCATACCCGAACGTAGACCGAGAGACCAGCTTCCCGAGGTCTCAGAGACAGGTCGTGGTGGTGTCTCGTAGGAGCCGCTTCTCAGGCACCGCTGTTTCGAATGCTCGGGACGGGGTGGGAACAAGACCTGGGAACAAGACAAGCCCGTTCAGGGCAGCCGGTAGACAGTTGAACTACCGATACTCGATTACCAGCGCAACGGCGGTAACAACCTCTTCCAGTCTGGAAGGATGCATCCGGCCAAGCTTTTCTGTAAACCGGGACGTGTCCACGCTTCGGACCTGGAGGGCATCTGCGGCAGACTCTTTTTCGAGCCCATTCTGCTCGGTTGGGCTCACCTGAATGTGCCAGAGGTTGCCCTCGAAGTGCTCCTGCCAACCCGTAAACGGCGCGACGAGGCGTACGGGTAGCGTCCCAACCGCATCGGAACTGATTACAACTGCTGGTCGGGTCTTCTTTATCTCTGATCCAACCGTCGGGTCGAATCCCACGCGCCAGATCTCGCCTCGCTTTGGAGGAGGTTTTTCGTCGTCGGATTCCTTATCGCGGGGACTGCTCATCAGCGACCATCGGGCTTGCTGGGGGCGTATCGGTCGGAGAAGACACGAGGGGTGGCGAGCTATTCGTCACGTGCCTCCTCACGATCGTAGTCGTAAATGCTTCCCCCATGCTCTTCGGCCCGCTCCTCCCGGGTCTCTTCGTAATACTCTTTCATCTCCTCGGCCTGCTTGGAAAGGACTTGGCGACGCTCCTCGACAGGCAGTTCCATGAGGGAGCGTCGCTGGGTAAGGGTCGAAGAGGGTTCTTTTCCATCTGGGTTTTCCCCCAGGATCTGTTCTGCCTCCTCCTCAGAGATGAGTCCCTCCGAGTATGCCCGGTACGTCGACCGGCGAAGCCACGTTGGCCGTTCGGGGCCGATCTCCTCCGGCTCGGCTTTCCGCCAGCCCTGCCGGTTGATCTCGATCGACCACTGCCGGTGGTGGTGCTCGGAGATCACCTCCAGGTCTCTCAGCCGATAGAGGAGAGCTTGTATGCTCATCCCATACTCCTTCTTCAGGAGAAGGAGTTCTTGTAGCTGAATCGACTGGCGTTTCTGTCCTACGTCCCGGAGAAACGGCTCCCGCGGTGCCAGGAAGGCCGCGCCCATTCGAAACACGGCGTCCTCTTCGTCAAACTCTTCAGAGCCTTCTTCAGGCAACCCCTCTGTGTCTAAGACGAGGTGGGCCAGTTCATGGGCAAGAGTAAGCCGCTGCCGTTCCCCGGGCCGACCTCCGCAGTAAATCACCGCGGCGGCGAGGAGGTCCCCCTTGTCCCAGGCTCGTGCCGAAAGCCCGTCGAAGTCGTCAAAACCAGTAACCTTGATCACGTGGACGTGGTGGTCCTCGAGGACCTCGGTAACGTTTGCGATTGGCGCGAGGCCAAGCTGCCACCGCTTACGTAGCTCCACGGCCGCCTGCTCGGCGTCCTCTGGGCCCGTCACGTTCCACTCGTTCGAGGGGATCGGGCCGGTTCGAAGCTGTCCAAGCAAGTCTTGAAGCTGGATTCGCTTCTCCAGCTCCCGCTCGACCTGGCGCTCGATCTGCTCCTGTTCCCGCGTTCCGAGCTGCCCGAACCGGCGATAGGCGTCAAACTCGATGTCAACCACCGGCTTCCGAAAGAGGTCGGCCGTCTTCACGCCGAACGCCTCCGCAAGTCCTTCCAGTACCGAGGGGGATGGCTGGGCCTTGCCTCGCTCGTACCGTGAAACCATTTGCTTCGATACGAGACCACCTGTGGCCTCAGCAAGCTCGGCCTGCGTCATTCCCTCCGCGAGTCGAAGCTGGCGGATACGATCCCCCTTGATGGACTCGCGGTTCATGTCGGTGGTTCGTGCAGGACTGGTCATGAGATCGGGCTGACCTGAAGAGAGACACGCGGAACGGCCGGTTGACAAGACTATATTATGGGACAAATGCTGTCAACTTTCGTTCCCCGAGGGCTACCAGGCGACGAACGCTTCCACAAACTGCCCCGGGCCCGGTGAGGCACCATTTTCGGGGTCGGACCAACACCTCCGATAAAAGCAATTATGGCGAAGCGTAGCTCTGAACGCGCCCCGTTGGCGTGAGCAGTGCGAACGGGATCTCGGTCCGTTCAGAACCGGCGAGTAGAACGGTGTCAGAAGCCGGGACAGGCAGAAAAGAGCTACTCCTCACTCTTCGATCCTTTGCGCCTCTTCCGGCGCTTTCCGTTGCGTTTGTCGGTGTTCGTCTCTCGCGTCCGCCGTCGATTCCCGAGGCGTCGCGTCTTCGGTAACGTAGGAAAAAATCCGTTCATAGAGGTTCCTGATTCGTACAAGAAAGGCCTGGGCGGAACGTTTCCGCGGCCGGCAAGCGCACTGGTCCACTGCCCATGGGCGTTGGAGTTGCCTGCCGATCGAGTGCAAAGGGCTTCCTCCCTTGTAAATTGTTGGAAGCGTTGTCCCTCCGTTGCCTTCGTACCGTCAAGGAGTAGAATACCCGTCTCCCTGGTGGCCTATTCGTCGAGAACGAGGTGGGCCACGGCCGCTTCCACGGCGATTGTTCGCCGGTCGGGCAAATCGGAGTTGTAGGTCACGGAGTTGTAGGTCACCTCCTCCACGAGCTCCCGAAGGCGAGCGGGGCGAACGACCGCGTCTGGGCGTTCTTCCCCACTGTCGATCTCTTCGGGCCTTACGTCGCCTGGGGCGAAGGCCCCTGGCGCTACCGGATCGGGAATTGAGGCGTCTTCGGGATGATTTTCCTCGGCCGTCCGCCGGTTGCCGTGGTAGAGCACCGCGGCGAAGGCTTCGCATTGAGAGGGCAGGGACGCGGCGGGCTCCTCTTCCGTGCTATCGCTTCCGAGGGCCTTCCGGAGCCGGTCCCGAAATTCAGAGTTGGCGCGGGCGTGGTATAGAAGGGAGGTGGAAATCTTTCGGAAGGCGCTTTCGTCGTAGAGGGTCGTTCCCATCAGTTTCGGGGGGTTGCGTTCAGGCGCGGGGGAAGAGGCAAGTGAGGCCTCCATGGCCTGGTGGGGGGCGGAAAACGGCAGCCTAAAACATACTGTCCCCCCGGCTCCGCTGATCGAGGTCGATGTTTCTGCCAGCTGGCCCGTCTGGACTGGAGCACCGCGGGCAGTCGACCCACCCACTACCTCCACACTCCCTGCACGGCTGGAACTGGGTCTCGCCCTCGGGTCCAGTCGTTTTCATCTCTCCAGCTCCACCTGCTCCTCACACGCGACTCGCCCCGAGTCCGCTACACTTCGGGCAAAAATGCGTCGCAGGCTGCGTCGGTCGTTCGAATCAGCTCGAAAACTTTCCAGCGCTGCGGCCAAACAGCAATGTGCTCAAATTGCCGGGCTGCCCATCAGCACCGGCACGTCCGGTGTTGGAAAAGAGCCCTGAGCGCGGAAAGTTCGCCCTTTCCCCTTGAACGAGGAGATCTTTCCGCTCTGAGAGGCCCTGCGTAGCCGGTCCTTCGAGCCGAAACGCCTCTTTCCTCATCAGGGCCCGGCTCGCCTGCCGCGGCTGTTCCGTCAAAGTCCCTTCAGTAGAGTAAGCCCGACCGCTCTTATTTCGAGCGAGCCGGGCTTCTCTCCGAACCGTGCGTGCCGTTCCTCACGGCGCAACGGCTCTCCGCAGAAGACTCGAAGCGAAATCCTACTCGCCAGTTGAATCTGTTTTCCTCCATGGGCCACCGGCATCCACCGATTGATACGATTTCGAGTACCTTCCAGACCAGCGTTCGTCTTCTGCTGCTGCCCTTCGCCTAGGCCAACGTGGCCGTTATCGGGGATTTGCCCCGCTTCGAGGCTACTACGGCAGCTCCGTCCGGCCTCCAGAGCGCAAGCCCGGTAGGGGCCTTTCAGTCTCTGAAGGCCGTTCCCAAGTTAGTGGGTTCGTTGGTTTTCATCCGACGGCGGACGCCGCCCTCCAATTGTCCCTTATCACCTCCTCTCGCTGGAGGGGTTTCCCAGTCCGGGCTCCTTTGTTGAGGGCATGGAGCAGTCCGGCACGTCGCGCGATGAGACGCTTTCGCGGACACGTAAAATAGATTTTCTAAAATATGTGTCCGTATGGCTGGGCTCACCTTCGACCAGTCATCTTCGACTGACCCGGCCCTCCGGCCGGCTGTGGAATCCCAGTCTCTCGGCTCTCGCCCATCCAGCCATTGCCAGTTTCCGTTTGGTTGCGGTGTCTGGTTCCTAAACGTTCCCATTCTGCTTCGGCCATTGACAGCTTCTGCGTGGAAGCAGTTTCTGTTTCATAGGCCACCCATCGTAGGTCATCCATTATGCCAAAGCCATTGACAGTTCTGTATGGTAGCAGCATCTGTTTCATAGGTACTTCCTCGTCATTATGCCTTCCTGGGACACGGGGCTGTCCCACATCGCTTCTTTGTTTTAGCTCTTGCTATTGCCTTCGGTGAGGGCCTGGATTCGCCATAGGAATTTAGGCGGTTTGTTTGGACTTGTCCTGTCGGATCGTGGCCAAGAGGAGTTGCTTAGGTCCCGGCACTGGACCCGTCTCCCCCTTCCTGGGACTGATTTTTCACTCCGGAGCCTACCGCTCCGCCGCTTCGTCCCGTAGGACCATCGAGCCGCCTCATCGACCTGTGTTCGTTTGAAAGAACAGTCTCCGAACCCACTCTGGCTCGGCTCACTCGCGCCCTCCAGTTCTTCGTCGACCACGTGGGTGTAGATCATCGTCGTGGACAAATCCGAGTGGCCGAGCGCCTTCTGTACCATGCGGATGTTGGAGGTCTCCCGGTAGAGCCGCGTGGCGAAGGTGTGCCGGAGCGTGTGCGGACTGACTCGGTCTACTTCCTCAATGTCTGCCTTCCGTGCGTACCGCTTGACGGACCGACGGAGGTGAGAGGTGGCCACCTCCGTGCCCTTTCGAGTCGGGAGTAGAAAGTGCGAGGCTTCGGCCTCCTCTCTGCGCCGGTCCATCCACTCCTGGAGTTCGCTAAGGATTTCTTCTCCCACCCAAAGGGTGCGGTCCTTCGCGCCCTTGCCTTCGCGGACCGAGAGCTTTCCGCTCATGAGGTCGATGTGCTCTGGCCGGAGGGCCGTCGCCTCCGAGGCCCGAAGACCCGCTTTGAGCATCAAGCGCATGTAGAGGTAATCGCGACAGGGACCGAAGTAGCGCTGGTATTTTTTCGCTTCTGATCAAGCTCCCGGGATTCACTGTTTTGGAATCATGCCCGGTTGACATTGCGCAAAACTATTCAGCAAGTAGTCGCGAAACGAACCTTCTCGTATGCACGTTAGTGCGCACAGAAAAGGACGAGAAGGCATGGAAGCCCTTAAAACGGGCGCTTGCTCATCGCTTTTCCTACGTAGGTCCATCCGGCGATGCAATTTGAATGGGATGAGGAAAAGCGACGGGCGAACATCGAGAAGCATGACGTCGACTTCCGGGACATTACGCCGGTGTTCAAAAACCCGCATCTGACGTACCTGTCCCCGAAAGGAGGGGAGCGGCGACACGTGGCAGTAGGGAGATTGCACCCTCCCGAAACCCGGCCCGAGAACTGGTCCGGTTCCCTTGTGGCCGTCGTATACACGCGGCGAAATGGAGCCTATCGAATCATCTCAGCAAGACGAGTCCGAGACGATGAGCGACGAGCGTACCAAGTCCTATTCGGCTGATCAGCTGGAGGAGATGGAAAGCCAGACCGACTGGGAGGCTCTCCAGGAAAAGACCGACGAAGAGATCGAGGAGGCCGTCCGCGAGGACCCCGACGCCGTCCTTCTGGACGAGGAGTGGTTCCAGAAGGCCAAACTCGTGGTGCCTGCCTCCGACAAGAAGCGGATCACGATCCGTCTCGATGAGGACATTGTCGAGCACTTCAAGCAGGGTGGACCCGGCTACCAGAGCCGCATCAACGACGTGCTCCGGGCCTACGTGACCTCGAAGCGACTGGAAGGGCAGGGGTCTGAATAGGTGTTAGAGCCGCTCCCGAATTGGATTTGACGTTTTCCATCTTCGATCTGTACCCTCAGGGGTGACGTGACGGACGCGGTCTCCCACCGCGCACCAGCGGCCAGACGAGGCGTGGGACCCGAGCTTGGTTCTGCTAACAGAAGGTCACGTGACATACTTACTGTACCCTACCTGGAGCCCTCAGGGTGGGGCGCAGGCGGAGCGATCCGCAAGCGCTACCGGGTGCCTGATTTCTGACAGGCATGTCCCCACGAAACCGGTAGCCAGCGCCCCGGCCTGAGGGCTTCTCTATTTTCCCCGCTTCGTTGAAGACATGCCGAAAGAAACAGCAAGCTTCCGAACGGAAGCTCGAAGACAGATCTGAGCAAAAAGAAAACCCCACCGACTGCTGGCACAGTCGGTGGGGCATAGCCCGTGTGTACCTGAAGGAATCACACAGGAGGTCACGATACCTCACCTCAGTAGAAGCATGAGCCCGTATCCGGGTTCCGCAAATCCGTCCCGAAAACCTTCACCTCCCTCAAATCCCCCCTCTAAGAGGCCGGGATTGAAGGAATCAAAACAGTTCTATGCGCAGGATTCCGGTCCGGAAAGCCCCTCAGATGGGATCGATCCGGAAGCAACCGCTCCCTTTCCCCCGGATCTCTTTCGACTGCCGGTCCCGAATCGCGTCTTTCGCGAGATGCCGTCCATGGGAGACGCGGCCCTCCGGTGCCTCCTGGCCTTGATCCACCAATCGTTCCGGTTTGATCCGGAGGCCTCAAAGTGGACATGTCCCGGGAAATCTTTCTCTCGACGGGACATCGAAAACACCGCAGGCCTTTCCGACTAGGGCACAAGAAACGGCCTCGCAAGTCTCGAAGAGGCCGGGTGGGTAGACGTTGACCGCTCGGGGCACGGCTACCGCTACGCGCTATGCATGGAGGTACCGACCCGGCGGTACACTTACGTGCCGACGGTGCTCCTGGAAAAGGCCTCCGAGCTTCCGTCTGGCGCGGCGCTGCGAGTCGTGCTCGCTGTGCTCCGAGCAACCTGGGGCTGGTCTAAGGAAGGTGGCTCCGGAGAGACAGCGCCTCAGACGGTTCACAGGCGGTGGGGGGAGCTTCCCAACAGAGACTTGGCGAGCGCTACCGGCAGGTCCAAGCCTGCTGTCCGCCAAGCCGCAAAGGCCCTGGAGGGGACGTGGATCACCCGCGTTCGGCCCGGCGATGGCGCTTCCCTCTACCGGATTCTACCCAGCGCACTTTTGCCAGGCGAAGAGGGCGAGTCGGTAAAGAGAAGACTCCCATCCTACTTTCGATGATCCAAATGGTCCTCAAAAGAGGTTCGCCAACAGTATCCGGTGGTTTTTGAAGCAGTTTACAGGAAAGCGCCCGGACCGGGGCGTGTCCGCACAGTCTCAACAGTTCCTTCGATACGCGGCCTGCGGTCTACGGGGGGCCAGAGAGAATAAGAACGCCCGGTGCCCCAACCAGTGTCTCGACAAGCGATGGGATTCCATATGCCGCAAATAGGCCGAGAACGATAGCCCAGGCACTAACCTTCACCCACCATAGCCCTTTCCGAAACGCCTGTCTGTCGGTGTGGCCGCGCGCTTTCTGCTCGCCAGAGGCCTGCTCACCAAGGGGCTGGTGCCCAAGGCTCTGCTCATCGCCAGGGCGCTCCTTACCGGAAGCGGCGCCCGCGGACTTCCAGTTGAAGATCGGGGTTACCTCTCTGAAGAAGAGTTTCTCCACGCCTCGGGCCGACAGCATCGTCCCTACTGCCGCTTGGGAGACTCCGACCCACAAGGAGCCGCCTGCGAACCACTCCATCGCGGCCAGCAGCCCGAACAGCATGGCAGCGAGAAACTCATGCAGTCCAGGGCCGAGACGCCTGTTCAGTCGCCCACCTCCGCGGTTTGTTGCGCGAGTCGCACTGCTTTCGTCAGTATCAGACATATCCGGGAGCACTCTCGACGTCGAATCGTGCCTGGTGATGAAACGCGGCAAGGGAGCCTTCGCGGCTGAAGGGGCATTCTGCCGCTATTTCGTCTCCGATGCGCTCGGTAGTTCTGCCGTCGAGGACCTTCTGCGTGTTTTTTCAGAAACAGTCCGACACTGTTGGCGAACTGTACAGGGTCTAGAACAGCCTTCAACGGCCATAAACGTGTATGGGGGTTCTCATCTCTGTCTCTATTGTTTCGGAACTCCTCAGTCGCCAGCGTGCCCGTCGATCATATGCGAACAGCTGGAGGTTATCGTGATCCCCCTTCTGATTTGAAAGCTCATGATGGGGACGCAAAGTAGGCCTGAAGACGGGTCCGTTCTCCATGTCCTATATTCGTCTTGGACGTCCCATCAGCGGTCGGCGGTTGGCGTAAATGCAAGTCTAGTTGAAACGACCTGAGAAGGAGTTCTTCCTGGCGGTT
>NZ_JBDGQQ010000186.1:0-11485 GCF_042218895.1 Salinibacter sp.
CCTCGATCGAGCCCTGGAGGTTGCGCGGCGTGACCGACACGGTGTGGGTGGCGGTGTGCGACCCGCTCGTGGCGACGACGGTGTACTGCCCGGCGTCCTCCGCCACGAACCGCCCGTCGTTCCCAATCTCGGCGGCGGCGCCCGGTGCCCGCGGCTCGGTATGATCGGTGCGGACCGCATACTGAATGGGGGCGTCGCCCACGGCGGTGCCGGCCTCCGTTCGGGCCGTGGCCGCAAAGTCGAGCACGTCGCCTGTGCGGGCCGAGTCGGCCCCGCCGCTCAGCGTCAGCGACGCGATGGGGTTCTCCATCACCTCCACGGTCGTCGTGGCCTCGTGTCCCTTGGCGCGGGCCGTGAGGGTGACGCGGCCCGGTGTCGTTGCTTGGATGCGGTGCAGGCGGTCGACCGTGGCGACGTCGGAATCGCTACTCTCGACCCGCACGCGCACATCTTCTCGCTCGCGGTCGTTGGCCGACAGGGCCTTCACGGATAGCGGGACCTGCGTGCCCGCGTAGACCTGCTCCGGCGGCGCGTCGAAGGTCACCGTCGCCACGGCCGGCTGCGGGATCGTGACGGAGAAGCGCTTGATGATCCGGTCCTGCGTCTCGGTGCCGGGCCGCAGGGCAATCACTTCGTGGGTGCCGGGCGCCTCGGCCGTGACCTTGCCGCTGCGGGACGTGGGCGCCCCGTCGCTGCGGGAGAAGAAGACGACGGTGGTGTCGCGCGTGCGTTCGCCATCCGGGCCCACATAAAAGGCCTTGAGTTGCTGGCTCTGGCCGACCTGGAGGGTGGGATTGGCGGGTTCGATCTCGAGGGACTGCGCCGCGACGGGAGGGACGGCGAGGAGAACAGACGCGACGGCGACGAGCACCGTCGCGATAGCAGAACGATCGGGCATGAGCGGGCAGGGGAAGCGATGAAGAACAGGCAGGGAGGGTGGGTATCTTCACAATTTGTTTCCACAGGTCCGTCCCCGCCAAGTTTCCCGACGGCTGCGTCATGTCCCCTGCTGCCACTTCTATTAAGCCGACAGACGTCTCTCAGAGTTTACTTTTTTCCTCACAGGCTCTACGTTTTCGATACATCACTTCTTCACGTTTTCGGGACAAATCTTAGCACGCCCATGAGCACGCCAGAGACCTACGCCGCAGACGAGTCGATCCGGCGACAGGAGCTTCTCGACGACGCGTTTGCATCCTCAACCCGCACCCTTCTCAATGATCTGTCAGTTCCGGATGGGGCCGAGGTCCTCGACGTGGGATGTGGCATCGGGCGGACCACACGGCATCTCCGGGAGCGGCTCCCTGAACCCGCGCGTGTTATCGGCCTTGACGCCGATTCTGATCTCCTGGCCGCCGCACAGGACCGGAGCGATCCTGACAGCTCGGTCGACCTGGAGTACCAAGAGGGAGCCGCGGAGGACCTTCCTTTTGAGGACGACCGCTTTGACGTGGTCTACGCCCGTTTCCTCCTGACCCACCTGCCGGAACCGGACGACGCCGTCGAGGAGTTTCGGCGCGTCTGCCGGCCGGGGGGTGTCGTGGCGGCGCAGGAGCCGGACTTTGCGTCGCTGGGGACCTGGCCGCCGAGCCGGGCCTATGAGACGATTCGGGAGTTGGCCGGAGCAATTCTCGACCCGCAGATGGGCCGGAAGACGTGGGGACTTTTTCGGGCAGCCGGCATCGAGGGGCCGGAGGGGACCGGCGAGCCGGCGGTGCAGGCCGTGGTGCCCGTCGAGACGGACGACACTGTCGTGCGGGAGCTGTACACGATGAGTGTCGAGGTGACGGCCGGGGCGCTTCTGGAGAAGGGAGAGCTGGGGCCCGAGGAGCACGAAGCGCTGGTGGCGGACGCGCGCCAAGTTGAGGAGGACCCCGACCGGCTGACGGCAGCCTACACGGTCTACTCGGTCTGGGGACAGGTGTAGCGGGGCAACCCTTGCTGTCGGAATCGAACTGCTTCTAGCGACCGTACGGAAGCGGGTAGGGCACCGATTGTAGGTGGAGTAGGGACCGGGGCAGGCGGCCCCTTCACCTTTCAACGGGCAGATTGTGCCCGGATTGCACGGGCGAACATGGACGTGAGGGCGCGGGCGCACCAACGGTCTGCCCCCGAAGAACGGGGCGGTAGATGGCCGCCGCGAGATGCGATCGCCGCAGGAGAGGCTCCCCGAACGAAACCGGCCGGACAGGATGCACATGGGGAACTGAGCGGAGAGAGAAGACATCCTCGCAGGATAGCCGTGCCCGCAGATGGGCACGTCCATCGTACTCAGTCCCAGCGCTGGATTCTTCACCCGCCCACTCTGCACTGAGCCTCGCGCTGTAGGGCACGTGCTTTCCTTGCAGGACCCAGCTACCAAAACACAGCGTCCTGATTGGCGGCTGCCTGGCTCACGAACTGATACACACCCCCAGTGTGAGCGTCCTGTGCCTGGCTTGCCGTCCCCACGGTCTCTGAGATCCCAATCCCCTCAGGGTGCGGCGTCGGGAACGACGGTTGACTAGTTCATGGGGGCACCCGGGCACGATGGGACTACTTGTATCTCCGGAGTTCAGGCGGCACTTTGGTTGCGCCTCGACGCCGTTCGAGCACCTGAGACGAAGGCCTGTTCCTAGCCCGCTCCCTTGACTCGACTACAGCATGACGACGCCTGATCGTACACCGGTAAAGGTAGGGCTCGTGACGGCCGCATCGCTCGTCGTCGCGAACATGATTGGCACCGGCATCTTCACGAGCGTCGGTTTTCAGGTGAAGTACCTGGACTCGTCGTTCGCACTGTTGATGCTGTGGGCCGTGGGAGGGGGGCTGGCGCTCTGCGGCGCGCTCGTATACGGCGAGCTGGGAGCGGCCCTGCCTCGGTCCGGAGGCGAATACCACCTCATCTCGGAGCTGTATCACCCGTCGCTCGGCTTCATCGTGGGGTGGATTACGGCGACGCTCGGCTTTGCGGGCCCCATCGCCCTGGCCGCCATCGCGTTCGGCGACTACACGACGGCGGTGTTCCCAAGTCTCTCCTCCGTCCATCTGGCCGCCGGCATCGTAGTTCTGTGCTCGGCCATTCACGCAACGAGCATCACGTGGGGCAGCCGGTTCCAGAACGCCTTTACCGGCCTGAAAGTGCTGCTCATCCTCGTGTTTGTCGCCTCGGCCCTCCAGGCCAATCCGTCGCACACCATCTCGATCGTGCCGGACGCCAAGGGACTCGCGGAAATCGTGAGTCCGGGCTTCGCGGTGTCCCTCGTGTTCGTGACGTACGCGTACGCGGGCTGGAATGGCGCGGTCTACATCGTCGGCGAGATCCGCGATCCGCAGCGCAACATGCCCCGCTCCCTGGTGCTGGGTACCGGGCTCGTGACGGTTCTCTACCTCTTGCTCACGTTCGTCTTCCTCTACACTGTGCCCGCCAGTGAGATGGCCGGGGAGGTAGAAGTGGGATACCTCTCGGGGAAGGTGATCTTCGGCGACATCGGGGGACAGGTGATGTCCCTCTTCATCGCTCTGCTCCTCGTGTCGACGGTGAGCGCAATGGTGTACTTGGGTCCCCGGGTCACGCAGGCGATGGGCGAGGACTCCCGCCCGCTGCGCTGGCTCGCCGTTACCAACGACCGCGGCATCCCGGTCAACTCGATTCTCTTCCAGATGGCCCTCTCCCTGGCCTTCATCTACACCTCGACGTTCGAGCAGGTGCTCATCTACGCCGGCTTTACGCTCACCCTCTCCATGATCCTCACTGTTGCGGGCGTGTTCGTACTGCGCTGGCGGATGCCACACGTGGAGCGTCCGTACACCACGTGGGGCTATCCGGTCCCGCCTCTCGTCTTCCTGGCCGTCAACACCTGGATTCTCGTCTACGTGTTCATCGACAAGCCCACCGAATCACTGGTGGGGCTCGGCATCGTGGGCGTCGGGGCGCTGCTGTACCTTGTTAGCCGCTGGCTCATCTTCGACGAGGCCTCCCCCGAAGAAGCCCCGGCAGAGTCCTCGTCGTGACCCACGACCGGGGTCGGCCTCACAGACGAAGGTTGAGCCGGGCGAAGTAGAAGGCCCCGTTGAAGCCCTGCTGCACCGGCGCGTAGTCGAACACGCCGAAGAAAGAGTTCCCCGGAATTTGCTTGTCGGGGAAGTTATTGAACAGGTTGTTGGCGCCCACGCTGAGCGTGGCCTCTTCGCTAATTTGGTACGACGCAGTGGCATCCACGACCCATTGCGGACTGTGCGTCTGATTTCCGGCGAATCCGGGACGAATCTGCTCCCCGAAGCGGACCGTGCGCACGAGGAGTGAGACGGGCCCGCGCTCAAGATCCGCCGAGAGGGTGAGCTTCGACTCCGGATTGCTCTCCGTCAGGAAGCCCTGCTGCTGCCGGCCGAAGAATGTGCTCCGCAGATCCTCTCCATCATAATTCTGGCGGACCGTAGCAGGAATGTTCAGTGCCTCGATCTCGGTGTCGTTGAAATTGGCCGACGCCGAGAGGTCGGCGGTGCCCAGATCCGTGCGGAGCCGGTATGTCGCCACCACGTCGAGCCCCTGCGTCTTGGTGTCTGCCCCGTTGGCGAAGAGCTGGGCGTTTTGGGCGCCCACCTCTCGGAGCAGCTCTGCGATGCCGGGGCTGCTTCCGAAGGTGCCCGTCAGGACCACGCGGTCGTCGACGTTGATCTGATAGGCATCGATCGTCAGGTCGAGATTCTCAATCGGACTGGCCGTAATGCCCGCACTGTAGTTGCGCGAGCGCTCCTCGTCCAGCCGCGGAAAGCCGAGCACCCGGGCCACCTCGCTGTCGTTACTGAACGTGCCGATGTTGACGAGTTCGCCCTCGTCGTTGAGGTCCGTGCGCACCTCGTTGAAGTAGAGCTGGTGCAGCGAGGGGGCGCGGAAGCCGTTGCTGATTGAGCCGCGCAGGTTCAGCCGCCCGTCGAAGAGGCCCAGTCGGGCGGCGAGCCGCCCGTTCAGGGTGCGGCCGAAGTCGCTGTAGTTCTCGAAGCGCCCGGCGGCCGTCACCAAAAGCTGCTCGGTCAAGTTCCACTCTGTGTCCACGTACGCGGCAACATTGCTGCGGGTGCGGTCCACCTCGTTCTCAGGCCGGAAGCCTACGAAGCCTTGCGAGCCCGGGTCCTTCCCAAGCGTGTCGCGCGTCACGAGTTGACCATCCTCGACGAGTTGCACCCGGCCGTAGTCGCGGTACGAGGCCTCCTCCCCGGCAAAAATCTGATAGTGGTCGATCCGGTAGGCGCCGCCAAAGGCCACGTTCACGCCGGCCAGCACGTCGGCAAAGAAGCGGGAGACATCGAGATTCGCCGTGTTCTGGCTGAAGGCATGCTTGCCGGCGTAGATGCTGGTTGGACTCGCCTGCAGGAGCGACGCGTTCACCGTGTTGTCCATCTGGTAGTCTAGGCTGTTGCGGCCAAAGGTGTTGCTCAGGTCCCAATTCCAGCCGCCAATGGTGCCCTTTACGCCGATCGTGATGGACTGGTCGACGACGTCGGAGTTCATCTCCGGCTGGAACCCATTTGGAAACAGCCTGGGATTCTCGTTGGACGGCAGCCACGGCATCGCCGCCGTGCTAAAGGGCCGACGACGGAAGGGGGCACCGATCCCATTCTTGTAGGAGAGGCCGCCGAAGGCGTAGAGCGTGGCGCCGTTCTGCAGGCCGAACTCCGAGTTGAGGAAGACCGCGCCCTGCTGAATGCCCGACTGGCCCACGCGGTAGTAAAAGTCTTTCCGAGTCAGCCCACGTTCCCGGAGAATCTGATTGTCCCGCTGACGCACCTGATCGGGATTGTTGGCCAGCGGGTAGGCGAACGCGAAGGGCGGACTCACCGGCTGGTTAAAGAGAATGAGCTGGTTTCCGTCGGTGATGTTCGTTCGCTGCCGGTCCTTGAACATGCCGGTGACGTTCACGAAGCCGTTGTCCCCCACGTCGAACCCGTAGTTCGCCTCCACCTTCACGAGGTCGCCGCCACGCACTTCGCGGGCGCCGGTCGTCACGCTGGCAGTCAGCTGGTTGGTGGCCTCTTTCAACTGCAGATTGATGACCCCCGCGATGGCGTCGGAGCCGTACTGGGCAGAGGCGCCGTTCCGGAGCACCTCGATCTGCGAGACGGCCGCTGCCGGAATGGCGTTCAGGTCCGTGCCTGCAGCGCCACGGCCTACCGTGTTTAACGTGTTTATGAGCGAGCTCTTGTGGCGGCGCTTGCCGTTAACGAGGACGAGCAACTGGTCCGGCGGCAGGCTGCGGAGCGTGGCCGGATCCACGAACTCCGTCGCGTCGGCTGCCGACTGCCGGTTGACCTGGAACGAGGGAGCGGTGTAGTTCAGCAGCTGGTTGAGATCCGTCTGCGGGGACTCCACGGTGAGCTGGTCGACGGAAATGGCGTCGACCGGGACGGCCGACCGCAGGGCCGATCGGCCCTGGGCCCGGCTTCCCACGACCACGACATTGTCGAGCGTGGATCCGGGCTGAAGCCGAAAGCGAACCTGCGCGGTGCCCCCCGCCTCCACCTCAATCTCTTTCTGGACTGCGGTGTACCCGACAAAGCTTGCACGGACTGTGAGCCGACCCGGGGGCACCGACAACACAAAACGGCCTTCCGTGTCGGTCGACGTGCCCCGCTGGGTTCCAATTACTTTCAGGTTGGCCCCGACGAGGGGGTCGCCCGACTCGGCATCCACCACCCGCCCCTCGATAGTACCAGGGGCCTGTGCTTGAGCCGTTACCGGCGCGAGGAGCAGCATGAGCCCGAAGAGCAGCGCTGTTCCGGCCCACCGGGCCCTGCGCTTGCACGAGCATATGGACGAAACGAGACGAGTCTGAGGCATGGGACCAGTTGACGGTAGAGATTCACACAAGTTTGGGCTTTTAATGTAAGGAGGTATCGCTAGGGAGAACATAGAAATTTTCGTTAGGGTCTTCGCCCGAACGTCCCGTGCCGGTGGGGATAGCACCCACTGTCCGTCCGAAAGAAGAAATCTGTGCTTCAGGCGCCCCGACGCCGTCATATGCCGTACGCGACCGTCGATAACGTTCGTCTCCACTACAACGATCAGGGCTCCGGCCCGCCTCTCCTGTTGGTACATGGCTTGGGGTCTAGCAGTCGAGACTGGGCCGCACAGGCACGGTACTTTACCGAACGCCACCGCGTTCTGCGCGTCGACCTGCGCGGCCACGGTCGGTCCGAACGAGGGCAGCGGCCCTACCACATCGCGCAGTTTGCGCGGGATGTCGCCGTGCTTCTACGCGAGCTCGGCGTTGCCCCTGTCCACGTTGCGGGCTTGTCCATGGGGGGCATGGTGGCCCTCGAACTGGGAGCCGGGGCTCCTCAGCTCGTACGCAGCCTTGTCGTCGTCAACAGCACGGTCGACATGCGTCTCCACTCCTGGCACGACGTGTGGTTCTACGCCTCGCGCCGGCTGGCCGTGCAGGCGCTCGGCATGCGCCGAGTGGGGCGCCTCCTTGCCCGGAAGCTCTTCGTAAAGCCGAGCCAGGAGGAGCTCCGGCGCAAGTTCGTCAGACGCTGGTCGCAGAACGACAAGCAGGCCTACCTCTGGTCGGTCGACGCAATCATGCGATGGAGCGTTGCGGATCGCCTCGACCGCATCACTGCGCCTGCTCTCCTCGTGTCGTCGGACGAGGACTACACGCCGGTGGCCACCAAGAATCGGATTGCCGCCCAGATGCCCAACGCCGAGCTTGCGGTCGTCGAGGATGCCCGCCACGCACTGCCCGTTGAAAAACCAGACGTGTTCAACGAGCTCGTCGACGACTTCCTGGCCCGTGTCTCTGGCGAAAAAGAGGGCGAATGCTCACGGCCACGGCCGTCGGAAGAGGTGCGGAGAGGCGTCGCTCGGGGGAGGTAGGGACCTGCGGACTCGGAGACGGACGGGTGCCGGCGGTGCCGCGGGCCACGGAAGCGCGCGGTTCAGGACGCCAGGCGACTCGTGGGCGTTCTAAAAGTGAACGCCCGTCAGTGCACGCAACTGCCAGCGTTGATGTTGATCGTGGTGCCGATGGCGAAACTGATCATTGGGAAGGGTTGACCGCGGTGAGCGTGGAAAACGAAACGAAGGGACGTGGTGACCAACGAGGTCCCCCCTCGGATGATCAACCCGGTTGTCTGTAAGCACGGTGTAGGCTTAAAGCTTGACGACGACAGGCGCTTCTACAGGCGAGGATGGAGGGCGACACAGGGCTCCCTCGCAGACCAGCCGAGACGAGGACATAGCCTCCTCTGGGAGATCCGAGGAAGGAAGGGCAACGAACAAGGTGCGCCCAGCCAGCTGAACAGCTGCGAACTCGGTGCCCTTCGGAGCCTCGAGTCCCGTAGAGGTCCGGGTGGGCTGGAGTCGAATAGAGGCCGGAGGTCCGACTGTTTGCTTCAGGAAGGAGAAAAAGGAGCGCTCCACGTCCTGGAGGCTCAGCATCGCCGAGAACGCTGCGGGTGAACGCACGCTGTCATCGCTCGTGACGAACTGAGTTGAGGCGAACGTACGGATGTATCCTGCGGGCGCGCCTTCTACGGGAAATCGCACCCCGTTTTGCCCCACTTCTTCGAAACGCATAATACAGTCCGAACAGTTCGTCAAGGAACAGTAGAGAGACCCGGGGGTCGTGCGGACCGTGCACGAGCCTGAATCCTCCTTGCATTCACACGACACTACAGGCTCTGAACTGTCTGACACCGCGGTCACCTCTCCGTCCCTGCTCTGCGTAATGAGTTGGTACTCCGAAGACACGTGTAATGTCACCTCCGATCCAAACTCGAGCGTTTCGTCATCCTTGATCGTCACGCCACCAGGGGTCGAGAGCTCCGCGTCCGATTTTGGGTACCAAATTGCCGAGCCGCAGACCCGGGTGGAAGTAGGTCCTCCTTCGTAGAGAGAAATGCTGCCATCCAACTGCCCCGAAGAGAGCATATCCTGATCACAACCGGCGAAAATGAATATCGAAAGAATGAAAAACAAAAAGGGACGGAAATAGAATTGCCTATTTATATGGTACATGGTATAGACGTGAACGGTTTTTGGGAAAACTTGGCTGTAGTGGAAAATCTCACGGAGATATAAAGACATCCTCGGAGGGAACCTCCTCGCCGTCCACCTTATAGGTCGTATCGCAGGACCTACACCCACCTACCGCTAGACAAGTCACCTTCCGTTCCTCCCAGTCGAAAACCTCCGTACACGACCCGCCATCCTTGCACGTGCACTCGACCGTGACGTCGCTCGTGGAAGCATGCGGTGCTACCTGACCGACGGCTTCATTTCACTTGATTATCTTCACTTTGTTTGAAATTTCAACGGGTAAGGTATTCGATCGAACAGAAAAAAACGAAGAAAGTGTGAATATGAGAATCGCGGTGGCCTTATCCGATCTCATAGGACCGTTCCCTTCCGTAGGAGGCGCGTGGGGGCTGCAGCGGGAGCCGACTAGACTAGGTTTCTTATCGACGGCTTCTCGGCCCCCCAACCGAAGAACACCGAAACAGCTGCGTGACAGTTCGGGTCTGCCAGTGGCGACGGAGGACCATCGGCGGCGTCTGTGCTGTGTCGGCTGACGCCACGCCGAAGCGAATGTGGCCGATCGGGCGGCGGTCGGTCGTCTTGACGGTCACGCGCCACTCGCCCGCCGGACGTACGCCTTGAACGTATCGTCCCGGTAGCTGCTACGACCCCATCCTGCCGCGCGGAAGGTGCGGCGCGTCCAGCGAGCCCCAGCGGTTCCTGGGGCGACGACCGATGAGTCGTCCTGAAATCATCGGGAGGCAGATCGCCGCGGGGAAAGGAAGGCGAACACCCCGGAAAGGAGAGGGCAGATCCGATGATCGCCCAGAGCACCGGAAAGCTCTGGTTCCCGACCGTGGCGAGAAACGGTTCCGGTAGTCCCATCTGGCGCCCTAGCCAAAGTCCCAGGAAGGCGCCGATGAAGCCAACGACGATGGAGATCAGGCAACCGTCGCGGGCGTACCCGGAGCGTGCTTGCCTGAGGCGCCCGACGAGGGGCCGCGATGAGGCGAAGGAGCAGCAGTTGGCCCAGTGTCAGGGCGCTACTTCTGCCTGCTGGAGAGTTGGCGTGGCCAACGGTTCAGTGTACGTAGCTCCCGGCGTTGACGTCGATAGTGGTGCCGGTGGCGTGGTCGGCCCGACCGCTGGCGAGGAAGGCGACGAAGGCGGCAACGTCCTCAGGTTCGGTCAATCGGTCGAGCGCAAGGTCATCCGTGACGTAGTCTTCCCCGTATTCGTCGATGAAGTCCTGTGCCATGTCCGTTCGGGTGAAGCCAGGCGCCAGGACAAAGGCCTTGATGTCGTCGTTGCCGAAGCCGCGGGCAATGGAGCGCGTGAGGGCCACGAGGCCGGCCTTCGAGGCGGCGTAGCTCAGGTAGTCGGGCGTGTCGCCCCGGAAGGCGGCGCGGGAGGCCACGCTGATGATTCGTCCTCCCAGGGGCGCCCGCGACCGGAAGTGACGGAGGGCGTGTCGACAGAGCAGTTCGGGGGCCCGCAGGTTTACATGCATCGTCTCCGTCCACGCCTCGTCCCACGTCTCGGCATCGGCGTCCAGCGGGGCCTGCACGGCCACCCCAGCATTAAGCACCACGGCGTCGAGCCGGCCGTACGCGTCGACCACGCGATCGACGAGCTGATCGGTGGCTTCAAGATCCGAGAGGTCGGCCTGGAAGGGTCGGGCCCCTTGGCCGCAGGCGTCGGCAACCTCGGCCGCGGCGTCCTCGCTGCGCCCATAGTGAACAGCTACGCTAGCGTCGGCGCCGGCAAGGGCCTCGGCACTGGCACGACCGATGCCCCGGCTTGCGCCGGTGACGAGGATGACCTGATCGGAAAGATCGATATGCATGGCGAGCAGCGAGCGGAAGAGTAGCCCGGGGCCTGCGGAGCGCGCACTCGGCGGCGCCGCGGCTCAGCTGTTCGGCGAGGGCAGATCGGGCTTCTTCACACCCACGGCCTCAGCGTCGGGCGTGGACGTATTCTCTTGCGGGCGACGCCACAGCGGGACGGAGGAGCAGGGCTCTCCGTACATCAGCTTCCGCGCCACGTCCTGCAGCTTTTGCGTGGCCTGAACGTACGCCATCTCCGGGACGAGGTCGCTGCCACATCCCTTAATGACAACGGGCCTGTCCTCGAACGTCGACCAATCCTCGTCCTCGAGAGCCTGTGCGAAGTGTTCACGACGGAGGTCCTCTGCACGGCCAACGGTGGTGGAGCGGGCCACGTCGTGGAGCTCCGAGGCAATGAGCATGTACCCCCAGGTGGGCACGATGGCGTCCGTCGAGCAGTACAGCGCGACATGCTCCCCGTCGTACTGCGACCAGTCGTGGGTCTCCACCTCGTCCCGGAACGCCTTCTCTTTCAGCATCAGTCCCTCTACCAGGAAGGTGCTGATGTCGAGCTCCGTGATGGGACGGCCATCCCACAGATCCTCTAGGTTGTAAACCTCGATTTCACTTTGCGCGACGCGGTTCTCGATCGGCTCCATGG
>NZ_JBDGQQ010000187.1:0-23762 GCF_042218895.1 Salinibacter sp.
CCGGGAAGACGGCCTTGCTGAGAGGCAGGGAACCGCGTCCCGGCCCTATCCGACTAGGGCCGCCCGGCGTCCTCGGAGAAACAGGTTGGTCCGCCGAGACAGCGCGAGGGGCGGCCCTCATACTACCGCGGTTCTCGTCAGTCAGGAGACCCTTCGACTGCAACGGGGGAGCGATTCAGTTCATCTGCCCCCTGCGTCCTCGAGTCGTCCTGAATCCAGCGGGTCAGGTAGTGGGTGGCGACGTAGAAGAGGGGCGTGTCTACCGCCGCGATCCCGATCTTGAACACGTACTGGCCGAAGACAATGCCCTGCCACGTCTCAAAGCCGAGGGGATCGGTGCCCGGATTGCCGTCTATCTCCGGCCACACCACGAGCGCGATGGTAACGACAAGCACCGTGTCGACCAGCTGGCTGAAGAAGGTGGAGCCGTTGTTGCGGAGCCACATGTATTTGCCGTCCGTAAGCCGGCGCCAGAATTCGAAGATCTGCACGTCGACGAGCTGGGCCACGAGGTAGGCAATCATCGAGCCCAGCACGACGCCGGGCAACAGGCCGAAGACCACGTTGAACGACTCGGCGTCGACCGGCGACTCGGCGTAGGTGGGGGCCGCGTTCGCGATCCACACCACCGCCGTGATGAAGACGCTCACGACGAAGCCCGCGATGACGACCGTGCTGGCCCGTTTGCGCCCGTAGATCTCGGAGAGGAGGTCCGTCACCAGAAACGTCACCGGATACGCAATGATGCCGCACGAGAGCTCCTGCCCGAAGAGGACGAAGAACTTGCCCGCGATGGCGTTGGTGATGACGAGGGCCCCGATGAAGATGCCGGTCAGGACCGTGAAGGCGCGTTCGGCGCGGGAGGGATCGGCGTTGCGGAGCCGGTCGAGGTCGTGGCCCGGGAGGGTGGCCTCACGCTCGGCGGGCGCGGTCGTTGGGTTGGAGGGGGACACGGACGCGACTCTGGTTGTGGGCGTAGAGCGTCTACGTACAAACCTAGAGCCTCCACTTCGTTTCGCGGCCTGCCAGTCGTAACGAAAACGGCGCGAGAGCTCGCGGAGGACACGTCCGCCGCCGGTTGGGCAGGTCGCGGGCGGCACGGGGAATCAAGCAGTTCCGTCGTCGACCGTTTGGAGCAGGTTCTTCGGCGCGGCATCGAGGAACGGGGAGGGCCGCCGGTCGTAGCCGCGCTCGCGCTTCGGGTAGGTGAGCACGAGGTGGCGCTCGGCCCGCGTCATCCCCACGTAGAGCAGGCGTCGGCTTTCGCGGCGCTCTTCGGGGTCGCGGGCGAAGTAGGGCGGGAAGGCGTTGTCGTGCACGTCCATGCACACGACCCGCTCAAACTCGAGCCCCTTGGCGCTGTGGTAGGTGGAGAGCGTCACCACGTCCTCGCCCTGCGAGGTCGTTTCCTCGCCCCACAGGGCCAGATGGGTGAGCAGGTCGTCCAGCGCGTCGCTCAGGAGCGGCGCGTCGGCGTAGGGCGCAAACAGGGCCTCCAGGCGCCGGGCGAGGCCGGGCTGCAGGCCGCTGCCGACCGTCGCGAGGGCCTCCTCGTCGATGAGCGTGTAGAGCAGGTGCTGTCGGATGCGTTCCGAGAGCGAGCGGGGCAGGAGGGTCCGCAGGTCGGGGCCGGCGGGGGAGGCGTCGCGCAGCGTCCAGGCGTAGGCCACCTGGAGAAGGGCCTGCGCGTCGGCGGATAGGACTTCGGGCTCCGGGGACTCGTACGTGAGGGCCGCCCCGAGCAGGGGAAGCAGGGGCTCGTGGGCCAGCACCCGGTGCTGCCGGGCACGCTCCTTTTGCAGGCGCTCCAGGATGCGCTGCTGGTCCCTGCAGTCGGCCAGGGCCCGGTGGGCCGTAGCGGTGTCGTCGTCCAGGAGCTGCTCGCGGAGGTGGCCGGCGCTGTATTGCCGCAGGTCCGGAAAGAGCTCGTGGGCGGCAGGAAGGAGGTCGTAGGTCGTGGCCCACCGGGCGTCGGCCTCGTGCTCGTCGTCGAGGCGACGCAGCACCCGAAAGTCGTAGCGCTGGCCGTTGTGGGCCACGAGGGGCGCCGTGTCGACAAAGTCGCAGAAGTCGGCCCAGACCGCCGATTCCGGCCGGGCGTCGTCGAAGTCGGTAGCCGGATTCAAGCCACACACGTCGCGCAGTGTGCGGCGCTCGTCGGTCGTCAGGTCGTCGGGCAGCCGCACGAGCTCGGAAAACTCGTCCACGACCGTTCCGTCCCGCACCTTGAGGGCCCCAATCTCGGCGACGCGGCAGTGCCGGGGGTTGAGGCTGGTGGCCTCAAGATCCACCATCACGTACTCGGGGAAGAGGGGCTCGACGACGGACGGCCCCGTGGCCATCTGCAGGAGCTTGAATAGCCGGACGGACGGGCTGTGAAACGCCCCATCGGCGTCGATCGCCTGCACGTCCGTCCGGGTGACCCCCAGCAGCGTCTGCCGCCCAGACGGCACCGAGGCGTCGGGGGCAAGGAGCAGGATGTGAGGCGTGTCGTTGGCCTCCGGGAGGGCCCCGGTGCGCTCGGCCCAGCGAAGAAAGGCCTCCAGGTCCGTCGTCACCACCACGTCCTCGGCTCCGAGCGGCGGGATTCCCCCCTCGGTGGACCGGACGAACAGGGCCTCCTGTGCCTCCGGGAGCGACGCCGAGTCGGAGTCGATGCCAAGCGCGCGGCGGACGAGCTGGCGCCACAGGCGCGCGATCTGGGGCGTGCGGTGATGATGGAGGAGCAGGCGCGGCGTGGCCGAGCCGTCCGGTGCCTCGGCCGACGACGAAGCCGCCGCGTCGGGCTGGGCCTCGTGCCACCGCTCCAGGATCGACCCGGCGTCGCGAAACGACGAGTGCCCCGCCGGGTCGGTGAGAGACGAGGCGTACTGCGCGAGGAGCTGTAGCGGATCGCCGAGCTGGCGAAGGGCCTCCCGGACGAACGAGCCGATGGTGCGGTCGTCCCCGCGGGTCCGGGGGAGGAGGTTCCGGATCGTGGCGTACACCCGGTCGAGACGGTCTCCGGCCCGGTCGAGGCCGGCGTCGTGCCGGGCCTTCTCGCTCGAGACGATGGTCTGGAAGACGGTCCAGGCGTTCCGGTCGGGCATCCGGCGCCGGGCAAAGTCGCGCAGCCGGGCGGTCACCGCATCCGGCAGCATGTGATCGAGCAGGTCGATCATCGGAGCGTCGATGGAGTGCCCGCGGCGGCGCGCGTCAAGGACGCGGAGCAGGGCATGCAGCTTCTGGGCCGGTGGGGTCTCCAGGAGGGCCTCGTCGCTGCTCGTCTCGCAGGCCACGCCCGCCGCTAGAAAGTCACGCTCCAGTGCTGCGAGGCGCCGGTTCCACCGCGTGAGAACGGCCACGTCGTCCCGGGCGGCCCCGTCGCGGAGCCAGCGGCGCACCTGACGGAGGACGAAGGTGCGCTCCGCCTCGAGAGTGGGGCGGGACACCAGGCGCACCGGCTCCGCGTCCTCGCTCCGCGTGCGGATGTCGCCGCGCCGCTTCAGGCGCTCCTCGCCGTCGAGCACGGCTTCGGCCACCGTGAAGATGGAGCGGTTCGTGCGGTAGTTTGTGGTGAGGACGTGGCGCGTGCCTCGCGCGTCGGTGCAGTCGAAGTGCTCGATGTAGCGCCGAAGGTTTGCGGGGCGGGCGCCCCGGAAGCGGTAGACGGACTGGTCGTCGTCGGCCACGCAGAAGAGGTGCGTGCCCGCCTCGCCCAGGCGGCGAATAATGTCGTACTGGACCGGATCGGTGTCCTGAAACTCGTCGACGAGAACGGCGCGCGTCTCCGCAGAAAGGGCGGTGCGCACCTCGGAGTGATTGCGGAGCAGGTCGCGGGTCTTGACGAGCAGGTCGTCGAAGTCGAGCGCCCCGCGGTCCGCAAGCATCTCGTCGTAGGCGGACAGGCCGTCGTTCAGGCGCCCCGAAATGGCGTCAATCCCCAGCTTGATGCGACTGATGCGGGTCTTCACCTGCTGGTAGCTCCCCAGGTGGTTCGCCTCGCACCACTGCTCGTGGTCCTCGTACCACCGCTGCCAGAAGGCGTCCGTGACCGTGTCGTCGGCCACGATGAAATCGTCGGGCACGTCGGCCCGGTCGGGGTAGGCGCGGAGGGTCTCGTAGCAGAAGTGGTGGATGGTGCCGGCCCGTACGTGCTGCGCCTCCGGCCCGACGAGCGTAGTGAGCCGATCGGTGAGCTCGCGGGCCGCCCGCCGCGTGAAGGTGACGAGGACGAGATCGGACGGTGTCACGGGCGGCTCGTGCACCCCGATCAGGTAGGCGGCCCGACACACCAGAACGCGCGTCTTTCCGGTGCCGGGCCCTGCCACCACGAGCTGCGGCTCCAGCGAGGCGGTCACCGCGGCGCGCTGATCGGGATTGAGGTCGGGCCAGTCGGCGGGAAGGGAGGAGGGGGGCATGGCACCGCGACGGGGTTGCAAGCGAGAAACCCTCTCGGCGAGGGGCCGTCGCGTCAATTCGGTGCGGGCGTCGTTGTTCGAAGTTGACCGGGGGCCCGCCGGCAACAGTCATGAATGTGAAGCGGTAACAAAACAACGACGTGAACTCTGCTTCGAGGTCATCACACCAGTTGCTCTCAAGACCGCATCCTTCCATGTGCCCGAGAGCGCCGGTGCCGGCCGTCGTGATCTGCTTGTAATCTACCGTATCGGATCGTCATGCCGACCACAACCACACCCGCCGAAGAGCACCAGGCCCGGTGGAAGGAGATCGTCCAGGACCCGTCGCTCCGAGACCTGCCCTACAAAGTCGAGACCAACAGCCGAGGTCAGATCGTCTTGAGTCCACACAAGAACCGCCACTCTCTCCAGCAGAAGGCCGTTCAGAAGAAGCTCGATGAGCTCCTCTCCGGGGGAGAGGCGTTTCAGGAGTGGGCCATTGCCACTGAGGAGGGAACGAAGCAGGCCGACGTGATCTGGGCGAGCAGCGGTCGACTCCAGGACATGAAGGAAACAGGCGACCCCACGACGCTGGCGCCGGAGGTCTGCGTCGAGATCATGTCGGACACGAACGACTGGGCGGAGATGGAGGAAAAACGGCGTCTCTACCGGGAGGCCGGCGCCGCGGAGGTGTGGGTGGTAGGCGAGGACGGAGAGGTTCATTTCTTTCGGGACGAGGAGGTCGGGCAGTCGGAGATCGTCCCGGCGTTTCCCGATGAGCTGTAGCGGTACTTCCTTCTGTGGGCATGCTGGCCCCAGCAGCTGTCGGGGCCCGAGAGGTCCGTCAGCCGGCCAGTACGCTGCTGGCCCGCTGCGTGAATTCGGCTTGGCCGACGTTTTCGGGGCGAGGGGCTTTCGTTTACGAGCTCTCAGGGCCGGATCAACGGAGGTCAGTGAAAGTACCCCGAAGCACAGAGGGAAATTAAGACGTACTCCCGAGGGCAAAAAAGAGAGCAGCAGCCCCCACCCATCCAGTTCTGTCATGCCCGCCCCAACCACGACCCGCGCCAAAGAGCATCAAGCCCGGTGGAAGGAGATCGTCCAGGACCCGTCGCTCCAGGACCTCCCTTACAAAGTCGAGACCAACAGCCGAGGCCAGATCGTCTTGAGTCCCCACACCACCCACCACGCCCGCCAGCAGAAGGCCGTTCAGAAGAAGCTCGACCAGCTTTTAACCGGGGGCGAGGCCTTCTCGGAGTGGCCCATTGCGACATCTGGGGGCACGAAGCAGGCTGATGTCATATGGACCTCCGATGGCCGCCTCCGAGAGATGGACGAGACGGGCGACCCGCCGACGCTTGCCCCAGAGATCTGCGTTGAAGTAATGTCTGAGTCGAACGACTGGGCGGAGATGGAGGAAAAACGGCGCCTCTACCGGGAGGCCGGCGCCGCGGAGGTGTGGGTGGTAAGCGAGGACGGAGAGGTTCATTTCTCTCGGGACGAGGAGGTCGGGCAGTCGGAGATCGTCCCGGCGTTTCCCGATCAGCTGTAGCAGGGAGGCCCTCTCTCATGGAGCTCTCCTCTCTCTTCATCAGTCTTCTTCTGGAGGGCCTCCCGGCCGGTGTGGCTCTCCATCTCCTCCGGCCGGCCGGCCGAACATGACCCCGTACGCGTGTCGCTCGATCCAGCGGACCCGTCGTGCTGAGATCATTCGGCAGTGAGCCTCGTCCTGCGTGCAGAGAGGGGTTCCGTACGGCGTTGCAAACTGCACGAGAGCCCGGGGTCAGACGGCAGGGCCTGCATCTCTACCGCCTGGGATCCGTCCTTGCCGGCTCTAGGCCGAGCGTACGTCCCTTCTGGGTCGCGGGCACGCCCTCCTTCAGCCATGTCGGCGCGGGGGCGCCCTTGAGGTAGTGGTCGAAGAACTGCTGCATGCGCCGGGTCCAGTCGCGCATCTCCGCGAGGTCGGTGGGCCAGTGCACCTCGCCGGTGTAGTTGATGAGCCACGCCGGCTTGTTGAGGCGCCGGAGCGCCACGAACAGCTCGATCCCCTGCTCCCAGGGCACGGCCGAGTCCTTGTCGTTGTGCATCATCATCAGCGGGGTGTCGATGCGGTCGGCCTGGAAGATGGGCGAGTTGTTGATGTATCGCATCGGCATGTCCCACAGGCTGCTCCCGATGCGGCTCTGCGTGTCCTCGTACTGGAACATGCGGCTCATCCCGCTGCCCCACCGGATGCCGCCGTATGCACTGATCATGTTCGAGACGGGCGCGCCGGCCTCGGCCGCCGCGAAGAGGTCGGTTTTCGTCACCATGTAGGCGATCTGGTAGCCGCCCCAGCTGTGCCCCTGCACGCCGATGTTGTCCGCGTCGATCCACTCCGTATCGGCGAGCCGCGTCACGCCCGGCATCACCGACTGCACCGCGCTCTCGCCGGGGTAGCCCATTTCGTAGTGGATATTGGGCACGAAGACGACATATCCGCGGCTGACGTAGAAGGTAAAGTTGATGATCGACCGGTGGGCCTCTGGCGCGTAGTGCTCGTACAGGTCGTCGCTGTACTGCTCATAGAAGTACGTCATCATCGGATACTCCTTTGAGGGATCGAAGTCCTCCGGCTTGTAGAGGATGCCCTCGATCTTTTCCCCGTTGACCGAGGTCCACTCTATGAGTTCGGCCGTGCCCCACCGGTACTCGCTCTGCTGCGGATTGACAGTGCTGATCTTCGTGGGGGCGCTGAAGGACCGGTCCGCGACCCACAGGTCGGGGAATTCCTGGAAGCTCTCCCGCGTGTAGAGGAGCCGATCCGCGTCGTCGGCCTTCTGGGGACGCGAAAACGACCGCTCCATCATGATGAGTTCGGTCGGTTGACCGGACCCGGTGACGCGGTCCCGGTAGAAGCCGTCGGCCTTCGTCTCGGTGTTAAACGCCGAGAGGAGCACGGGGCCGTCCGGCACCACCGTGGGCGGATCTACAGGATTCGGCCAGTCGCCCCAGGCAGCAGGCTCCCGGTCCTCGCCGAGCTGCACGTGGCGGAACCGGAGGCTGTCGGCGCGTCCCTGCTCCTCGGTCACGGACCGGGCCGCCTCGGGCCGGGCGGGATCGACGGCCCAAACGTCGTGCCTGTCGTAGATGAGCACCTGCTCGTCGCCCTCGGTCCACCCCGCGAGGCCGTACGGACCTGGCGGATAGGGGCGGTCGTGCCGGTGGTCGTGTACGGAGTGGGGAATGCCCCGGGAAAGCGTTGTCCGTGACTGATCGCCGGTGGTGAGGGCCTTCCACGCGCGGGCCTCACGGTCCCACCACGTGACGTACTCGCCCGCGGGCGAGAGCTGGGGGATGTCCTGCACGTTCTCCAGGATGCGCTCCCGCTCCCCGGTCTGGAGGTGGATGAGATACGCGTCGTAGGCGGGCGGCCAGTCCCACGACAGCTTTTGGCGGTACGGCCGGTTGGTGACGCCGAGCGCCACGTTCGCATTTCCCTCATCCGCGACGGTGACGGCGGGCACCGCCTCGGTCGCGATCTGCATCAGCCGACCCGACGGGACGAAGTAGACGGCCCGGTAGGTCTGCTTTTTCTTTTCCTCGGCCCGCTCCTTCTGCATCGGCTGGAGGTACGGATCCTTCCAGTTCCAGACGTCGACCTCCACCTGCTCCTTTTCCAGCAGGCTGTCCTTCTCGACGGGCGGGGGCGGTGTGGGGGCGGTCCCGAAGAAGAGGCGCGTGCCGTCCTCGGAGAACGACAGGCCCGCCTGCTCGCTGACGAGCCAGTCCGTTGGCAGCGCCGAGGCCCCGGCCTGCGCGACCGCCTCCGGCGCGTCGGTGCCGACGGTCCAGTGGTAGAGCGTGTTGTCGTGGTGCGGCACGTCGGTACTGTCGGGGCCGGTGAGGAAGGCTACCTGCTCACCGGTGTCGCCCACGGCCATCTGGGGGTAACCGAGGTCGCTCTCGTGAAGGGTCGTGACCTCGGGGGCGTCGCCGCCGAGCTGGGCCGCGTGGATGCTGCCGCCCGTGCTATCGGTCGCGACGTACGCCAGGAGCTGTCCGTTCTCGGCGAAGGCGTAGTCGGTCACGTTCTCGTAGGTCCACTCCCGGCCGCTGTCCAGGTGCCGGAGAACGAGTGGAGCCCCGTCGGCCTCGTCGTTCTCCTCTTTAGAACCGTCCCCCGAGCTGGTGCTGTCGGGCCGAGGTGGCTCGCGATGGTAGGCAATCCAGCCCGGTCCTTCGTCGGGCAGCTTGTAGGACTGAACGCGGTCCAATTCAGTGATCTCCCCCGAGGAAAGATTGAGCAGCCCGAGGTCATCTTTCGGACGCTTCGGGGGCGGCACGTCGTTGAGCTTGGCCTGCCGCGTCGAGTCGTGCGGGGGCGCGACGAGGAAGGCGACAAACTGGCTGCCCGCGGCAAACTGGGCCTGCTCGCCGCGGGGCACGGTGTGGGCCTGCTCCGACTCAAGGTGCTTCACCCGCAGCTCGCTATTCCCTTTCGGGGGACGGGTGACGTACAAGGCCCACCGTCCGTCGTCCGAGAGAGATTTGTCCTCAACCTCCTCCCACCGGTCGTAAGCGTCGTGGGTAAGCGGTTGATTTTGAGCATAGGCGGAGGCAGGGCCAAGGAGCCCCAAACTGGTGAGCAGGAGGGCGATTGCGAAACAGCGATGCATATCGAAGCGAACAGGCGATGACCGATGCGGCGAACGGTTTCAAGGTATGTTCTGCGCCGGGCAAGAAAAAGCCTACGCCCCGCTGGTCCGTGCGACAAATTGTTTGCGTGTCCCATCGGGAGGGGTGCGCGGAGCCTCCCGAAGACCAGCCACTGGAGGTCCGTACTTCGGATGGATTCCTGTAACAATCCAATTGGCGTTTTTCGTACACCGCGGCGAAGAGACTCTTACTTTTTTGCTTTTGGCAGCGGCGTTGTCATTTGCACAGAGATCCATCCACAAATCCGCACGCACCCGAAAAACTCCGGCCGATACCCATGCTCCGATCCGCAACGACCGTTCTCGCCCTCCTCGCTCTGTTTGGTCTCTCTCCAGTCGTCGCACAGCCCTCGGCGTCCCCCGTCCCTCCAGCCGACAGTACGGTGTCGGAGGCATCGCCCCCGGACGACCCCGAGCGTGAGAGGGGACACTGGGGCGATGTCCGCTCGGCCGTCTCGCACCACGCCGACGACTACGTAGGGGCCCACGAGTGGGACGAGGCACCCTACGCCCGGGAGTCGGCAGTCTACCGTTCCGGTCCCCCCTTCCGCTACAATCGCGTCGAGGGGCTGGTCCTCGGCGTCCAGCGCGAGCCTCTGCGGCCGGGGGCCGACGACCGAACCCGGGCCTTCGGTCAACTCGCGTACGCCTTCGGGCTAGACGACATCCGGTACACCGCAGGGGTGGAGTCCCGCCTCTACAGCACGGCATCTACGAGTCTGCGGTTCGGCGTGCAGTACCACGAGCAGACGCTTTCGACGGACCGCTGGAAAACGTCCTCCCTCGAGAACTCGCTGAGTAACATCGGCTTCGAAGACGGCTTCTTCGACTACTACGAGGCCGAGGGCCTCACCGTCTACGCAGTTCAGGCCCTGCCCTACACAGTTCAGATTACAGCCGGGTTTCGGGCCGAGGCGCACCGCTCCCTCTCGCGCCAAACCGACTGGTCGATCTTCGAGCGTGGCCGCTTTCGCCCCAATCCCGCCGCCGAGGACGGCGACCTGCGAGCCCTGTTCGCCAGTCTGACTGCCGGGCACATCTCCGATCCGGGCGGGCTGCCCTCGGGCAAGGCCGTACGGCTTGCCACGACCGTCGCCGATGGGCTCGGGGGCAGTTTCGCCTTCACGCGCTACGAGGCCGACGCGCGCGGTTTTCTCCGCCTCACACCGGACACGCGCCTGGGCCTTCGCCTCCGCGGCGGATACACGACGAGTGGCGCTCCGCCGCAGGTTCGGTTTGCGCTCGGGGGCGTGGGGTCGATGCGCGGATACGTGCAGAATCGCTTCCGGGGAACGCGCATGCTGTTAGCAAATGCGGAGTACCTCATCGACGGGGCTACGCTCTTCGACGACGTGCTCGACGATGTCTTCGTTGGTGGGGTCGTGGACGCGGGCTGGGTCGGAACCCCGGGCGATGCGTTCCGTGTCGACGACGTGCTTCCGTCGGCGGGATTCAGCGTTGGCCTCGACGAGCGACAGGTACGCCTCGATGTGGTGTGGCCGCTCCGCGACCGTCCCGACCTCAGCCAAACCCCGTCGATCCGACTGCGAATCTCGCCCAACTTCTAGTGCGATGACGTCGGGAACGCCCCCCGTTGGGGACAGACCGGACGGCACCCGGGCGGGACGGACACGCGTACGGCGAGCGGCCCGGGCAATGATGATCATCGCCCTTGCGCTTGCCCCTTGCGCCGCACTGGCCCATCAGGTTTCCCCGCTTGGCCCTGCGACAGTCCCCGTCGACCCCGCGACTCCCGCCGATACGCTGGTCGGGTCTGCGCCCCCAGAGGCTGGTCAGGAGTCCTCCAACCGTGCCCGGAAGACGTACCGTCCGTACCAGCACGAGCCGTCCGTCTACTTCGGCGCGCCTCCTCAGCGCTACAACCGTGTCGAGGGGGCCGTGGTGGGGCTGCAGTGGCCTCTGCTCCGCACGCTGAGACGAAACACCCCTGTCCGTCCATTCGGGCAGGTGGGCTACGCGCTGGGCCTGGAGCGGTGGCGTGCCATTGCCGGACTGGAGGCGTGGCTGGTGTCTGGGCGGGAGGCAGAGGGATACGGGCTCAAGGCAGGGGGGCATCTTGCGCGCACGATCGCCTCGGAGGACCACTGGAAGCGCTCGTGGCGGGATAACGCACTCTCGGCCGTCCTTTTCGGCAAGGATCTCTACAACTACTACGGCGTCCGTGCCGCTACCGTGTATGTCGTCCAGCGGATCTCGTCGCGCCTACGGGTGACCGTCGGCGGGCGCTGGGCCGAACACCGATCGCTGCCGCGAACCATCGACGGACCCCCACTTGCGCCGAACGCCTTCCGCCCGAACCCGCCCATCGACGGCGGCGAGGTGCGGCTCGGTCTGCTGAGCGTGGAGGCCGGACGGCTGACACGGCGCACCGAGACGCGGCCTGTGGGAACAGTCGCGCGGCTCTACGCCGAGTGGGGCCGCCCCTGGGGCGCTCCGCTCGGCTACAACCGCGCCGTGCTCCACGTGCAAACGCGACAGGCCGTCGCCGCCCCGCTCAACGTGAACGTACGGGGCCGCGTCGGGTGGACCTCGGACGACGCTCCGGTTCAGACCCAGTTCCGACTTGAGGGCGTCCGCGGGCTTCGGACCGTCCAGCCGGTATCGCGGGCCGAGGAGCGCCTCCTGCTCGGTGGGGCGACGCTCATGTGGCACGATGCCCCCGCCCCCGCCTGGATGCGTCAAGCGCGCCTCTCTACGTTTGCCGACCTGGGATGGGCCGGGGAACGCGTGCTCAGGAACGGACAGACGTTCGCCTTCGCGGGGATCGGGATCGATCTTTTCGACCAGGTGCTGGGCATCGAGATCGCCTGGAATCTATCGCCCTCCACACGCCCCGACTGGAGGCCTCAGGCTTCCCTCTCGGTGAATCCGTTCTAGGCCGCGCCTTCCTACTCTGTGCCTGTCGAGCCGAAGCCACCCGGACCCCGCACCGTTTCTTCCAGCGCCTCCCGCTGCACCCACTCGACGCGTGCATGCTGGGCCACCACCAGCTGCGCGATGCGCATCCCGCGCTCCACCACAAAGGGGGCGTCGCCGTGGTTGATGAGCAGCACCTTCACCTCGCCCCGATAGTCGGCGTCGATGGTGCCGGGGCTGTTGAGGACGGTGACGCCGTGGCGGTGGGCCAGCCCGCTTCGGGGCCGCACCTGTCCCTCATAGCCCTCCGGCAGGGCGATTTTCAGCCCCGTATCCACGAGGGTCCGAGCGCCCGGATCGAGCGGGACCGGGGCGTCGTCCGGCACCGCCGCCCGCAGGTCCATCCCCGCACTTGCCGTTGTTTCGTAGGCGGGTAGCTCAAGACCCTCGGCGTGAGGCAGTCGGGTAATGGCAACGTCGACCATCGCAAATTTCGGATGTCAGATTGAAAATGTGAACGGAGCCGGCGCCCCGCGGCTATCGCGGCTTGCTTCCGGAACAGACTTCTTACCCCGAACAGAACCAACCGGTCGTCCCCCACCCCCCAAGCTCCCATGCGTTCCGGACGCGACTAGCTGATCACCGGTGTTCAGCCTACCACTTCTGATCTTCCGATCTTTAATCTGCCGACTACTCCACGTCCCCCATGAGCCGCTTCACGGGCGGGGCCGCGAGCAGCGCCAGGAGGCCGCCCCCACCGACGATGATGGCCACGGTCAGGAAGAGCCCCGACTCCGACAGTGTCCCGAGCTGACCGGCGATAAGGCCCGCGAACAGGTTGCCGAGGGCGGTCGACACGAACCAGATGCCCATCATTTGTCCCACCCGGCCCTCCGGGGCCAGCTTCGTCATCGACGAGAGACCGACCGGGGATAGGGCCAGCTCCCCACACGTGTGCAGGAAGTACGTCACGACCAGCCAGTGCGCGCCCACCGGATTCTCGGCCGTGGCCTGCGCGGCCCCCCAGGCGATGACGAAGAAGCCCGCGGCCAGCCCGAGAAGCCCGAGCCCAAACTTGACGGGGATCGATGGATTGGCGTCACGGTTGGCGAGCCACGTCCAGAGGCTCCCGAACACCGGCGCGAGGAGGACAATGAACGTGGGGTTGATGTTTTGCAGGATGCTCGCCGGCATCGTCCACCCTGCGGCCATCTGATACGACACGTATCCGAGGAAGCCGAGGACGAGCGCACTGAGCAGAGCGACCCCCGCCTTGGCGATCCACCACAGGTTCTTGCGCGAGAAGATGCGATAGCAGATGTAGCCCACCGGAATGAGCAGGACGAGCACGGGAATGAGGGGCGTCGTCTGCTGCATCCAGGCGAACGGCCCGAAGCTGCGGGCCGTGAAGTCCTTCGCAAACAGGTTCAGCGAGGAGCCCGCCTGTTCGAAGCCCGACCAGAAGAGGGCCGAGAGCAGGAAGAGCCAGAAGATGACGAGAAGCCGCTTGTCCTCCAGGGAGACCTCGAACTGCGACCCCGCCACGCGGGCAATGCTCACGAGGATGAAGAACAGCACCGTGGCACCCACGCCGATCTGGGAGGCGAAGGCCGTTCCGTCCACAAACTGGATGGTCACGACGGTGGCGACCACGAAGAAGGCCGTCATGGCGACGACCCCCCGCCATCCGAGCGTGAGGTACGCAAAAAACAGCACCGAGACGAGGATGATGCCCACCCCCGCAGCCTCGGCGACCTGGGTGAGCGTTACCGTGATGACGCCCGAGGTCGCCAGAAAGCCGAACGTGACGAGGGCCGCCACCGTAGCGGCGGCGGCGAGGTAGAAGTTTCGGCTTCGCTGCCGGTGCGCGTTCTCATCCTCAATCTCAAGCGTGCCGGCCTGGCCCAAGTTTGCGGCGCCCAGCTTGTACGAAATGAGCCCTGCGAGCATGCCGAAGCCGGCCAGCGAGAAGCCCCAATGCCAGTTAATGCCTTCACCAAGGTACCCGCAGAGGGTGGGGCCGAGGATGGCCCCAAAGTTGATGCCCATGTAGAAGACCGAGAAGCCTGCGTCCCGGCGCGCACCGCCCTCCGGGTAGAGGTCGCCCACCATGGTGCTAATGTTAGGCTTGAGGAGCCCGGTCCCGACGACGATGAGAACGAGCCCCAGATAGAAGAATGCAACCTCGGGCAGCCCAAGCGCAGGCAGGGCCAGGCTGAAGTGGCCCGCCGCGATGATGCAGCCCCCTACGAACACCGATCGCCGCTGGCCCCACATGTTATCGGCCACCCACCCGCCGGGGAGCGCCAGCAGGTAGACGAACGCCGTGTATAGGCCGTAGATGGCCGTCGCCTTCTCCGTGCCAAAGCCGAGTCCTGGATTCGTGGCTGCGGCCCCCGCCGGCGCCGTCATAAACAGCACGAGGAGTGCCCGCAGGCCGTAATAGCTGAACCGCTCCCACAGCTCGGTGAAGAAGAGAGTCGCGAGGCCCCGTGGGTGCCCGAAGAAGTCCTGCCGCTGTGCGACGGCCGTAGCCGTTCCTTCCTCTACCGGAGCCCCTCCCCCATTCTGCACAGAATCATCGGACGACGGATCGCTTGCTGCCATCTGATAGCATAGAAATCAGTGAGAAGAAGCCTACGCGCATGGGGGCGCCACACCACGCGATGTCACGGAATCCTCAAGAAGGCTGGAATATAGCGGACGCCCCGTGCTCTGTCTAATTCTGTATCTAAATTCGCGGTAAGGACGAACCGGGGATTGACTCTATCGTTCGGGCTGGTAGCTTTTTAGCGATACTCCTCGTTCCTCTTCCCGCGTCCTCGCTCGCGACCAATCTCTTTCGCCATCATGGAATCCCCCTCTCGTGCCGCCCTCATTTCGGAGGACACCCATCCCCCCCGAACGCATACCTGTGGTGAGCTTCGGGCCGGTCACGGTGGGGACGAGGTCGTGCTCAAAGGATGGGTTGACACCCGACGCGACCACGGGGGGCTTGTGTTCGTAGACCTGCGCGACCGCTACGGCCTCACGCAGGTCGTCTTTTCGCCGCAGGACAATCAGACGGCGTACAAAATGGCCGGTCAACTGCGCCGTGAAGACGTGATCAGCGTGTGTGGAACGGTGCGTCCTCGGGGCGAGGAAGAGGTGAATCCCGACCTCCCAACCGGTGCTATCGAGGTGAGTGCCGACGACCTCGTGGTGCTGAATACGGCCGAGACCCCGCCCTTTGTCGTAAGCGCCCACGAGGAGCGGCAGATGAACACGAACGAGGACCTGCGTCTGAAGCACCGCTACCTGGACCTCCGTCGCCCGGACCTCCAGGACAACCTCATTCTGCGCCACCGGCTTTACCAGACCACGCACCGCTACTTCGACGAGCACGACTTTCTGGAGGTCGAGACACCGGTGCTCATGAAGTCGACGCCGGAGGGGGCACGCGACTTCCTGGTTCCCAGCCGCCTGCACCCGGGCCGCTTCTACGCGCTGCCGCAGTCGCCGCAGACGTACAAGCAGCTCCTTATGGTGGGCGGGCTCGACCGCTACGTGCAGATCGTGAAGTGCTTCCGCGACGAGGACCTGCGGGCCGACCGCCAGCCCGAGTTCACGCAGATCGACGTGGAGATGACGTTCGCCACCGAGGAGCAGGTCTACGAGCTCACGGAAGGGCTCATGGTGGACCTCTGGGAGGCCCTGGAGGACACGACGCTGGAGACCCCCTTCCCGCGCATGACCTACGAGGAGGCACTGCGCACCTACGGCACCGACAAGCCGGACCTGCGCTTCGGCCTGAAGCTGCACGACGTGAGCGAGTGCTTCGCGGGCAGCGGCTTCCGGGTGTTCGAGTCGATCGTGGACGACGGCGGGCGCATCGTGGCAATCCGGGTGCCCGGTGAGGGCGACCGGGGCCGCGCCGCGATGGATCGGCTCGAAGACTACGTGACCGACGAGATCGGGGCCGCCGGGCTCATCTACTTCCAACTGCCGTCCGACGGGTCCGGCCTGGAGCAAAACCTGAGCACCGACGCCCTCCCCCACGAGTACGGCCGCCAGGCCGCCGAGCAGGTAGGCGCCGAGGCGGGGGACCTGATCCTCACGCTCGCGGGCGATCCGCCGACGGTGCACGAGCAGGCCGGCGATCTTCGGCTCCACATGGGCGAAGAGCTCGGCCTCCGCCCCCCCGCCGATGAAGGCGACGATGCGTTCCTCTGGGTCACCGACTTTCCGCTCATGGAGTACGACGAGGAGGCCGGACGGCCGGTCTCGATGCACCATCCGTTCACGGCCCCGCATCCCGACGACGTCGATGCCCTGGAGGACGACCCGACCACCGTGCAGGCGCAGGCCTACGACCTCGTCCTCAACGGCAACGAAATTGGCGGGGGCTCCATCCGCATCCACAACCACGAGACCCAGATGAAGGTCTTCGACGTGCTGGGCATCGACGAGGCGGAGGCGCAGGACCGGTTCGGCTTCCTGCTCGACGCCCTCCGCTACGGCGCCCCGCCACACGGCGGCATCGCGCTGGGGCTCGACCGGCTTGTCATGCTCCTGGCGGGGGCCGACTCGCTGCGCGACGTGATTGCCTTCCCCAAGACGCAGAGCGGCAAGGAACCAATGGTGGCGTCGCCCGACTGGGTGGACCCTGAACAGCTGGAAACCCTCTCTCTCCGCCTCGACCTGCCGCCCGACGTGGAGCCCCCCGCCCACGTGGCCCGCCGAAAGCGCCTGGCGTCGTAGACCGAGCGCTCTTCAGGTACAGCCGCGATTTCCTCGGAGCGTTTCCCGAACGGTGCCGTATGGACACGTGCTCCCATTCGGCAATCGTCCGTCCACTTCCCGCCTCAATTCCGAGGGATCCCCATGCCGGAGCTTCGCGTGCCCGATCTCGATGACGACACCCTCGCGGCCCTGGAGGCGCAGGCCGAGGCGCACGGCCGCTCTCTCTCCGAAGAGGCCCGTGCTATTCTGACCCACCATGTAGAGCGGCAGGAGGGAATCCGCACCGGCGAGGAGCGCGCCGATTTCCTGCGCCAGATCAAGCAGGCCGTCCACGAGGTGGAGCCGGATGCGGACCTCTGGCTGTTCGGCTCATACGCCCGGGGCGACGCGCGTCCGGAATCGGACTGGGACCTCCTCGTTCTCCTCGATGGCCCGGTCGACCGTGATCGGAAGCAGACCCTGCGCCATCGGCTTTTCGAGCTCGAGCTGGAATCCGGCGAGGCAATCAGCGCACGGATCTATAGCCACGCCGAGTGGCAGAGCGAACCCCGGTACTCGTCCTCGTTCGCTCAAAACGTCCGCAAGCACGCCATCGCCCTGTGAACAACACGAACGACTCAGAGACGCGGCTCATCGAGCTCTCCCGTGAATCCATCGAGACGGCTCGTGACAATGTGAAGCAGGAGCACTGGCGCGCTGCCTACAACAGGCTCTATTACGCCTGCTTCTACGCAGCGAAAGCACTGCTAGAAACGCACGGATACACGGCTGAGACACATTCAGGTGTGAAGACGCTGCTCAGCAAACACTTTATCCGAACCGAGACGATTGCTCCTGAACTCGGAGCGTTTTACACAGACGTTATGGAAGCCCGCCTAGAAAGCGACTACGACGCCTCCTTCACCCCCGATCCCGACCAGCTCCGCACGTGGCTTCCCAAAGCGGAGGAGTTCATCAACCGCGTAACCGACCTCCTCGACAATCCTCCCTCCTGACCGAGGCCCCGCTCGTCGGCGTCCCCCCCTTCTGATTGCCCTGCTCTCGTGCCCGAGCGCAAACCGCGCCTTCCGCCCCTCGACCTCCAGGCCCTCCGCCCGCTGGTCCGCGAGCAGCTTCGGTGGAACGCCTGGGCGCGGTGCATCGTGTCCAACGGCATCACCATTGAGCGCCCCCGCACCACGGCCCACCCCGACTATCCCTCCGTCATCTACCCGCTCGACTACGGCCGCGTCGACGGTACGCGGGGCACCGACGGGGAGCCCCTCGACGTGTTCGTGGGCCGGGGCACGACGGGTCTCGTGGGCGCGATTTTGACGACCGATCACCGGCAGCGCGATCGGGAGGTGAAGCTGCTCTACGACTGCACGCCCGTCGAGGTCTACACCGCCCACGGCTTCATCAACTACGACCGCACCCTGCTGGAGGGAGTGCTGGTCTTGCGCCGCCCGATGCCGACCCTCTGGGACACGTCCGGATGAACCGGGTCGAAGGACGGGTAGATACAGGACCGGGGACGCGCCGATTTTCCGCTACGTCCGCCGTATTTCCACCCGTGCACCTACTCGTGCCGCGAGCGCCTCGAACTGCTCCGGGGTGACGGCGATGAAGACCCTGTTGACCCCGTCGCAGTCCGAATGATCGTTCGACCGGGTGCGGTTCGTGGACGCGCCAGCGTGGTCCGTGCCACGATGGCCATTGACCATAACGAGTGTGTCGACCGAGCCGTCGCCGTCGACCGCCTCGATGATTTCGGCCCGGGAAGCCCTAAGGGCCCGTGAGTAGGTGTAGGCAAAGCCCGAGATGACGCCGCCCAGGCGCTTGAGGCGCCCCGGCGGACCGGAAGAGGGAGGTTGGGGACCGGAGGACTTCCCGTCCTGCATCATGCTCGGTTTCTTCGGTGTCACAACAGCATCACTACCGGACGGACCGGGCTCTGGAGTCGTTCCTTGTCTGCTGTCTTGCACAAACCGAGCCGGGGCTCACGAAGGCTTCACGCCCATCGGCTCGAACAGATGACTCCCATCAGCATATACAACGGTGCTTCTTTGGACACTTGACCCCGTAGCTCAGCTTGGCAGAGCAACGGACTTCAACAAGGAGCCTACATAGGGAAACACAACCTGTGTAGTGGATGGCACTGTATCGGTAGACGCTTCACTGCCAATACCGAGGAAACTGTTTGGCCCTAATCTCAGCCGAGTGGGCGAATGAACAATGACCACCATACGAAAGCTCCTGGAGACCTCGAGGCTTTCAAGGCGACGGTGGGCCTCCACGAAAGAGGGTTTGCGGTTGCGAATCCTCTGACCGAGTACGCCCCTCTCGATCTGATTTTCTGGAAAAACTAGGAGTTTGAAACTGTTCAGATGAGGCACAGGAGCGAAGATGGCTCAGGCAGGATAGACATTCGGTTCAGGGCTACTCAATGAAACGCAGAGGGCCCGTACAACCCCGAAATCGACAAGGACGCAACTGGTCTTTGCTACGTCTACTGCCCTGGGTCTGATGAGTGCTACCACCACACTCTGGACCGTTTCGGCAAGTCTGCAGATATTCGAATAGACGAGCCAAAAACAATCAGACGAAGGGAGTACACTTTGCTGAGGACTCTGAGCAGGTTCCGTAGAGACTATACGTGCCACACCTGAAACGGTGAAGATATAGTCCAGGCCACCAACCCCGACAGCTATCGGGGGCAGTGAAAGCTGTAGTGGTAAGTTAATCCGTGAGTCGCAGGTTCGAATCCTGCCGGGGTCACTGTTACTTCGAGTGCCGGACTTCGACTGCCGAAACATCGGCCCCTCATTCGACATTCGAGTTTTGCAATTTGACCGTGTCCTGCCCGAGTGGCGGAATTGGTAGACGCGCATGGTTGAGGGCCATGTGGCCGTTACAGGCCGTGGAGGTTCGAGTCCTCTCTCGGGCACGCTGAAATGCCCCTGAGCGGCTTCTGAGGCCGACTCAGGGGTTTTCTAATGGGGGATCGTCTCCCTCGGATCGGTGTTGAACGGCTGGCTCGACCCTCAATCCAGCATCGATTGTGGCGGGGCCCTTTTCTGAGCGCTCAAGCAAAGCGAGAGATAGCTAGTGGACGCACAAATTCTCACCATCGGCGACGAGCTCCTCCTCGGCCAGACGACAAATACAAATGCGGCGTGGCTGGGCAAGCGCCTAAGTCAACTTGGCATCCGAGTAGAACGGGGGACGACGGTGAGGGACACCTCGCGTGCCATCCAGCAGGAGCTGGACCGGGCCTTCGAGACGGCACGCCTTGTGGTAACGACGGGCGGCCTCGGCCCCACTCACGACGACGTGACGCGCGAGGTGATGGCTGAGTACTTCGACACGCCGCTGCAGACGGACGAAGACGTGCTGGATCGTATTCGCCAGTACTACGAGCAACGCAACCGGCAGATGCCTGCCTCCGGACCGGCCCTCGCACAGGTCCCAGCGGACTTCGATGTCCTCGATAACCCGGTAGGAGCGGCCGTGGGACTGTGGTACGAGGATGAGGACGCCAACCGCCTGCTCGCCGTCCTCCCCGGCATTCCGGAAGAGATGAAAGCCATCTTCAACGCGTCGATTCAGCCGCGGCTTGAGGCGCAGCCGACCGTGGAAGACATCCACCACCGCACGCTCATTACGGCTGGCATCGGGGAGACGGCCCTGCAGGAGCGGCTCGGCGACCTGTCCGATGTGCTGGGCGAGGATGTGCACCTTGCGTATCTGCCGTCTACGAGCGGGGTCCGATTGCGCCTCACGACCGAGGCTGGAGCCTCCAACCCAGATGAACGTCTCAACCACGTCGAATCGATAATCCGGGATCGGGCGGGCGATCATCTCATCGGCACCGGCGACGTGACGCTTGAGGAGGTGCTCGGTGACATGCTCCGGGAGCAGGAGGCGACCATCGGGAGCGCCGAGAGTGCCACTGGGGGGCTCATCGGGCATCGCTTAACCGGCGTCCCTGGGGCCTCCGACTATTTTCTCGGCAGCATCGTCGCGTACGACAACCGTGTGAAGCAGAACGTTCTTGGCGTCGAGACCAACGCCCTGCAAGAGCACGGAGCGGTGAGTGAGGCGGTCGCCCGGCAGATGGCCGAGGGGGCCCGGGACGCTCTCGGGACGACGGTGGGGGTGTCCACGACGGGCATCGCAGGGCCCGCGGGGGGGACGCCGGAGAAGCCGGTCGGCACCGTCTGGGTGGGATACGCGGACTCGTCTACCAGCCGTGCTCACCGCCACCAGTTCGTGGAGGACCGCGCCCTGAACAAGGAGCTGTTTGCCTCTGCCGCACTGGAGCTCGCCCGCCAGGGGCTGTCATAACACGAAACTGTTATGCCATAGACGTTGGCGGGCCATTCCTGGTGCCTTCCCGCAAAAGGAGCGAGAGGTCCTTCAGGTAGACGCCACGCGCGAGAGCTCCGACCAGAACCCAGGGAACGAGACACGGGCGCACTCGGCATCGGCCACCGTGGTGGTGCCGTGTGCCACAAGGCCGGCCACGCCCATTGCCATGGCAATGCGGTGATCACCCTGGCTTTGTACAGTTCCGCCAAGCAGATTGGGCCCGTTTCCGTCGATGATGAGGCCGTCCTCACGCTCCTGCACGTCGGCCCCTAAGGTCCGCAGGTTCTCAGACATGGCGCGCAGGCGGTCGGTCTCCTTTACCCGCAGCTCCTCAGCGTCCCGAATTTGGGTGCGTCCCTCCGCACAGGCCGCGGCCACGGCCAGCACCGGAATCTCATCGATGAGGTTGGGGATGAGGCGCCCGCCCACGTCGATCCCGGAAAGCGTCGCAGGACGCACAGTGAGGTCGCCCACCGGCTCGTTGCCCTGTACGCGCTCATTTTCGACAGTGATGTTGGCACCCATCCCGTCCAGCACCTCGAGCAGGGCTGTGCGCGACGGATTGAGCCCCACGTCGTCAAGGTGCAACTCGCTGCCGGGCACCAGCGTGCCGGCCACAAGGAAAAACGCCGCCGCCGAGAAATCACCGGGCACCGACCAGGTGGCCGTCGGCACGATGTGGCCCTCCTCGACGATAATGTGACGCTCCCCCCCCACTTCCTGGATGTCCAGCCCCAGCATGCGCTCGGTGTGGTCGCGTGAGGGGGTTGACTCGATCACAACAGTCTCACCGGCGGCGTACAGTCCAGCCAGCAACACGCACGATTTGACCTGTGCGGAGGCGACCGGCAGGCGGTACTCAAGCGGCTGAAGGCCTGACCGTCGCTGGGGACGGATGCGGACAGGCGCGTGCCCGTCTCGGAGTTCGACGCGTGCGCCCATGGCCCGAAGGGGGTCGGCGATGCGCTCCATCGGTCGCTGCTGAAGCGACTCGTCGCCGGTGAGGACGCTTCCGAACTTCTGGCCGGCCATCACCCCCGAGAGCAGGCGCATGGTGGTACCGGAGTTGCCGCAGTCCAGGGGGGCACTCGGCGGGTTCAGCCCGTGCAGGCTACGTCCCCGAACCGTGAGGACGCCGTCGTCGTCCCGCTCGGCGTCGACGCCGAGAGTACGGAGGCAGTCGAGAGTCGACCGGGGGTCGGCCGATCTCGGGAAGTTGTAGATCCGAGAGCGTCCCCCTGCGAGAGCCGCAAGGATTGCCGACCGATGAGAGATCGACTTGTCGGCGGGCAGAGAGACGGTCCCACGCAAGGAGGAAGCTTGACGAACGGTTTGGATCATAGAGAGACCAACACGGCAACATGAAAACAAGCAAACGATCCGCTCCGGAGCGGTCCGGAGCAGGGCGGTCCCTAAGATAGGGGAGCGAGAGACCAGTGTCGAGGGATTCGGCCCGATTGGGAAGAAGTAAGTTGCAAAGCCCCTAATCGCTTACCACAGCGGGGTTTGGGGGGTCCGTTCCAACGGGAAGGCGTCGGTTACGGACTGGAGGAGCGACTGCTTCTGCTGGTATGGGAGAAACGCGTAGCGGAAGCCGTTCAGGGCAATCTCTCGGAGATCGGAAGCCTCGAGATCGCAGTGCTGATACACCTGCCAGAGTTCCTTCGTCATCGAGGTGCGGCTGAAAAGCCGGTTGTCGGTGTTCACGGTTACCGGAACCCCAGCCTGCACGTACGTTCCGATCGGATGGGCGTCGAGGCTGGGTACGGACATTGTGTGGACGTTGCTCGACGGACAGATCTCGAGCGGGATGCGATGATCGGCAAAGTACTGCACGAGTTCCGGGTCCTTGCGGAGAGAAATTCCGTGCCCGATGCGGTGAGCTCCGCAGTAAAAAAGCGCCTGACGGATGGAATCGGGGCCCCACGCCTCGCCGGCGTGAATTGTGAGGTTCAGTAGGCTGTTGCGGGCGTGATAGAAGGCGTGAATGTGGCTCTTCGGCGGGTTTCCTGCCTCCCCCCCGGCCAAGTCGAAGGCTACGACGCCACGGTGCTTATAGTCCACGGCCAGCTCGGCCAGTCGCACCGAGGTGCTCTCGGGACGATCCCGAAGCCCACAGATGATGAGAGAGACTGTGAGGTCCGTATCCTCTTCGGCGTGCTTGAGTCCGTCGAGGACTGCGTCGTTCACGGCCTGAATGGAGAGTCCTTCTTCAACGTGGAGAATCGGGGAGTACCGCACCTCCAGGTACTGGACGTTTTCTGCGGCATTGTCCACGGCGAGTTCGTAGGCTGTCCGGCGGAGGGCCTCCTCCGTTTGAAGAAGAGCAACCGTGTACTGAAACCAATCAAGGTAGGCTTCCAGCGTACCCGAGTCTTCAACGTTTCGCAGTTCGGCCCGAAGCCCGTCCACACTGTCGGCCGGAAGCACCTCTCGCTTGCCCTGCGTTCGCGCAAGGTCGAGCATCGTGTCCAGGCGCATCGAGCCGTCGAGGTGGCAGTGCAACTCGGCCTTCGGCCACGCCTGAATGTCGTCTCGTATGAGGGCTGAGGAGTCGGTAGCCGTCTCTGAGGGCATGGTGGGGGCGAAAGAGGACAGGTGAGACAGCATGTGCAGGCGGACAGGCCGACGCGCCAGCCGATCGGCAGCAGCCCCAATGCGCAAAACGTTTTCGTGCATAGGCTCATGTTAGCTCGGGGCTGAACAATCTTGGTCTGCCGTTTTGCAAGTAGCC
>NZ_JBDGQQ010000188.1:0-32359 GCF_042218895.1 Salinibacter sp.
CGATATTCAAATCGACGGCGGGGTCTCGGCCCTCGTCGTGCTGGGCACAACCGGGGAAAACCCAACGATTACCGAGGCGGAACGGCACCAAATCGTGGACCTTGCTGTGGACGCGGCGGACGGGCGTGTACCTGTCATCGTCGGGACGGGCACCAACAATACTGAGGAGAGCGTCGCGTTCTCGGAGGAGGCCGTTGAAGCCGGGGCCGACGGACTCCTCGTGGTGGGGCCCTACTACAACAAGCCCTCGCAGAACGGCTTCACGGCGCACGTGGAGACGATTGCTGAGGCGGCCGACGCGCCCATTATTCTCTACAACGTGCCCGGCCGCACGAGCTTCAACGTCGCCCCCGAGACCACCCTCCACCTGGCGGAGGAGGTCCCCCAGGTCGTCGGCGTGAAGGAGGCCTCCGGCGACCTGGAGCAGATTGGCGAGATCCTCGCTCACCGGCCGGACGACTTTGCCGTCTACGCCGGCGACGATGAGATGACGCTTCCCTTGCTCGCCATGGGCGGCGACGGAACCGTCTCGGTCATTAGCAACGCCCTGCCGGAGCTCTTCTGCCAGCTCGTGGACGCCGGGCTGGCGGGTGATCTCGCTACGGCCCGCGAACGCCACTTTGAGCTGCTCCCCGCCATGCGGGCCTGCTTTCTGGAAACCAATCCGGTTCCCATCAAAGACGTATGCGCGGCACTCGGCTGGATCGAGCCCCACGTGCGCCTGCCCCTCACCCCGATGGACGAGCGGGCCCCCGTGCGGCAGCGCGTGCTGTCGGCCTTTGGCGAGTTTCTGGACGTGACGGTGTAGTGCCGTGAGGAGCACGCGCCCCCCTCACCGGGCCGTCCGCGGCATGGAGGGCGGGCGCGCCCCCGGCTCGCGCAGAATATCGACACCTGACCGGGCTCACTGCGCGAAGAGGGCCACAATGGCTCCCACAACGGCCGTGTAGAGGGCCGAGCCGATCCACAGCCCAAGGAGGAGAAACTCGGTTGTGGCCTGCGTCTGCAGCGCCAGAAGCCCTACGAGGAGGCCGTTGTGCAGAAGGGCAACCACTCCTCCCCCCAGCAAGGCCTGTTGCGGCCGAATTACGAGGGAGGCACGCTCTTCGACGGGAAACTGCCCGACCAGAAAGCCGATCAGCGTTTTCACGAACACCTGGGTGCCCCACGTGCCGTAGGCTACGTCCATGGCCAGACCGAGGCCAAAGCCAATCAGCATGCCGCGGCGGCGCCCCTCCCGAAGGGCGTACCAGCACAGGAAGAGGAGGACGGCATCCGGATAGGCGCCGTAGATGCGCAGCCGCCCCACGATCAACCATTGGAGCCCAAAGACTCCGGCGGCGGCGAGGAGACGGCGTGCGGCACGGGACATGCGTAGGCGCCCTGCGAGTCGAGAGAGGAGGCGTCAGGATTGGGAGACGGGGGGTTCACGACGGCGGAGACGCCAGGAGGCGAACCACCTCGTCCATCGTCTGGGTGATCTGGTAGGATGGGCCGGGGTAGTTGTTGGCAAACATGGCAAACGCGACCCGCGTGCCGTCCGGGCGCTCGACGTATCCGCTTAAGGCCCGGACAGAGGCGAGGGAACCGGTCTTTGCGCGCACAGATATTCCGGCGAGGCGAGAATCAAGGGTTGTGTTGCGCTCTCCGCCGCGGGGCAATGAGGAGAGAAACACCTCCCGGGCTGGATGCTCATCCATGTGGACGAGAAGCTTCATCATCGCCCGGGGCGTTACGAGGTCCTTGCGGGAAAGCCCCGAGCCATCGCTGACTGAAAGATTCTCGGGGTTGATGCCCGCCCGTTGGAGAAACGTTTTCGTGCGCTTGGCCCCTCCTTCGATGGTCCCTCCCCACCCGTACGTCCGGAAGACCTGCTCGGCGTAGAAGTTATTACTGCGCTTGTTGGTGATCTGTACGATCTCAGACAGCGGGGGGGACAACTCAACGAACAGCGGTCGTCCGCTCTCGGATCTTCCCGCGAGGGAATCGACCTCTGCGAGTTCGAGGGCCGTCTCAATGCCGGCATCGCGGAGGTACTGCCGAAACGCGTGGAGCGTGAAGGTCGTCGGATTGCTCACCGGGACGTTCCGGATGCCTTCGTAGGACCGGGCCACCGATCCCCTCAGCACGATTTTATTGGTCGAGAAGGTTCGGGTGATTCGGAGGGTGCTTCCGCGCCATCGCTCGCTCGTGGTCGCCTGGTTTTCGAGGTCTACGGTCCCGGCGGGAGTGAAACGAACACGGGGCGGCCGTCCGGGACGCGTAGCCCGGATCTTCACCGAGACCCTGTTGTCGCGGTAGCTTAGACCGCCGCTGCTGATGCCGATTTGCTTTCCCTTCTGGCGAGTCAGGTAGCGCACGTTCCATCCATCGGGGTAGAGCCGGTCGCTGAACGCCTCATCATCTCCAATCAGGCGCCCCTCGACGCGGCGCACCCCCATTCGGGCGAGCCGCTGGGCCCAGTCTCGCAGCGGGTCGTTGTCTCCTCGGATCGCAGTGCTCCCGAACGTGGGCGCCCCCGATCCCCTAAGAATGAGGTCTCCCCGCAGGACCGAGTCCCGCGTCGTCCCTCGGAAGGCGAGCGTCGTTTCGTATCGGTAGGTCCCACCCAGGAGGTCGAGGGCCGCGGTGGTCGTGAGAAGCTTCTGGTTGGAGGCTGGGAGGAATAGGCGCCGGGCATTCCGACTGAACAGCACGCTGTCGCGCTCGAGATCGTAAACACACACCCCCCAGAAGGCGCGCTCGACCTGCCGGTGCCGGAGCAGCTCATTAATCCGGTCCCCTAGCGGCTGGGCAGCCGTGCTGCTCACCAGAAACGACCCGAGTAAAAGGCACAGCGCGACCACGGGACCGGTCCGGCGACACGTCACGGGCATCGGTAGCATCAGTGCGACAGGCGACAACGGCTGGAACCTTCTACAATCGTCCACAGTTTCCGGGATTGTCCTGTAGAGATCATCCACGGTCCTCCGCCAAGACAGGTCAACTCAGCATTCTGTCCGCATCGTAGTTCCACGAGGTTCAGCGCATGCCTACGTCCAAACAGCAAGGATCTGGTGCGCTCGTCTTTAGGAGGCGCAACTACATCCTTTTGCTCATCGGGGTATTTCTCATCGTTGCCGGCTTCACGGCGATGTATCTGGAGGGGGCCTACAAAGGCTTCATTTCCCTCTACATCGCGCCCATCGTAATCGTGGGCGGGTACGCAGAGATTGTTTATGCGCTCCTGTGGTCGCCCAGCGATGAGGAACCCGATGGAGAGGAGTAGGGCCTTTCTTCAGTACAGGAGGTAAGGGGAGCGCCGCTTCTGAAAGGCGTCCACCCCTTCTTCCCAGGCGGCGATAATGGTATCCGGCGGGGCTCCCGCTCGAAGAAGCTTCAGGAGACGGTCGGTACCGGCCAGGCGGGTAAGGTGTTTGGGTCGGCTCACAAAGGTTGTGTCGCCCCGGGTCTGCGCCTGCTGGTACATGGCATGGAGGGCGTGGACGCCCACGGCGAGCGGATCGACAGCGCCTCGGTCGGTCACGTCCAGTTCGAAGCCGTAGACTCGTTCCCCTTCGAAGCGCGGGGAGGGCGCTGCGCGAGGCATAGAATGGGGTGTGAACGCAACCGTGTCCACCGCAATTCCGGACAGGTCCTCGGCCCGAAGCGTTTTCACCACCTGCCGGGCGGCCTCGGGTGACCAGGGAGCACCAATCTGGAGGAAGGGACGGTTCGTTCCGCGTCCTTCGCTGACGCGTACCCCCTCGAAGAAGCACATCCCGGGGTAGAGCAATGCTGTCTCCCAGGTGGGCAGGTTGGGGCTCGGGGGGATCCACTCCAGTCCCGTGTCGGGCCATTGCATGGTGCGGCGCCAGCCCTCGACGGGCACCACGGTCAGGTCAAGCGAGTCGACCCCTGGGAGCAGGCCCTCGCCCCGCACGTAACGGGCCAGCTCCCCAATCGTCATCCCGTAGGCGATCGGGATGGGATAGCGCCCGACGAACGACTCATGCTCAGGCTCTAGGACGAATCCGGAGGTGTACATGCCCCCGAGCGGGTTTGGACGGTCGAGCACGACGAACCGGAGCCCCGCTTTGGCGGCGGCCTGCATCCCCAGCCCCATGGTGGTGATGTAGGTGTAGAACCGCGCACCGACGGCCTGTACGTCGAACACGAGCGCGTCTAGCCCCTCTATCTCCTCCGGCGTAGGACGGCGCGTGTCGTCGTAGAGGCTGTAGACCGGGGTGCCGGTCCGCTGGTCCCGCCCGTCCGTCACGGCCTCTCCAGCCCCCGCACTGCCCCGGAGGCCGTGCTCGGGGGCAAAGATCGCCCCCAGTTCCACGGTCGGGGCCCGGGCGAGGCGGTCAACGAGGTGCGACGTGTCGACGCGGGCCGTGTGGTTGACGATCACCCCGACCCGTTGCCCGGACAGCGCGTCAAACTCGTTGTTCGCGAGCACCTCAGCCCCCGGCCGAACCGGACTGTCGGGCCGCTCTGTCTGACAGCCAGCAAGCAACGTGACTCCAATCCCCCCCAGGAGGAGTGCGCGTGTCCCCCACCGGACAATCTGCTCTACGAATTGAGAACGCGACATGGGGCTGGGCGGGACCTATTGATTGGCGACGATCTCATGCTCCGGAAAAAAGTAGGCCGCTTCTTTCTCCCCGTTCGAGGGCGAGTCGGATCCGTGGACGATGTTTTCCTGGATGGAGTCCGCAAAATCGCTCCGGATGGTGCCGTTCTCGGCCTCCTCCGGATCAGTTGCCCCGATGAGAGCCCGGAAGTCGGCGATGGCGTTCTCTTTCTCCAGCACGATGGGCACGCACGGCCCACTCGACATGAAGTCGGTGAGGTCGTCGAAGAAGGGCTTGTCCTCGTGGACGGCGTAGAAGCCCTCCGCCTCCGTCTTCGACATCGTGACCATTTTCATCGCTCGGAGCCGAAACCCGGCCTCCTGGATGCGTCGGAGGACTTCCCCGACTTTTCGCTTCCGGACGCAGTCGGGCTTAAGGATTGCGAGCGTACGTTCGATGGCCATGGGTTGGAGCGCGAATCAGTGTTTCAGGAAAGCGGTGGAGGAAGCAACGTCCAAACCTACGATCTCCACGATTCTTTGCGTCCCCACTGGTGTTAGTCGTTCGTGAATCCGCTCTCCCATGCTTCCGACACCGGCCCCCCGTACACGCCCGTAACGAGTTCGCCATTCGGGCCCTCGACTCCGCGGAACGCGGCAACAGGCGTTCGGGGCGCGCGTTTGGAAGCACAGTTATCCTGTCCAAACACCTTCCCAGCTCGTGCCGAATCAACGAAAAGCCACCCTTGGGGGCGGCTGCTTCTGGTGCCTCGAGGCCGTTTACGAAGAGGTAGGCGGCGTTTCGGACATCGTGTCCGGGTATGCCGGCGGCCACGTCCCCAATCCTTCCTACCGCCAGGTCTGCAACGGTACTACAGGCCACGCCGAGGTTGTACAGCTGACGTACGACCCGTCCGTGATCGGCTACCGCGACCTCCTAGAGATCTTCTTTACGATCCACAATCCGACGACCAAAGACCGGGAAGGCGCCGACATCGGTCCCCAGTACCGCTCCATTATCCTCTACCACGACGCCGACCAGAAGCAGACGGCCGAGGCCCTCATCGACGACCTGGAGGCAGAGGGGGTCTTTGACGACTCGATCGTTACGGAGGTCGAACCCCTGGACACGTTCTACCGGGCCGAGGACAAGCATCAGAACTATTACGAGCGCAACTCGTCGCTGCCCTACTGCCAGGCTGTCATCTCGCCGAAGGTGTCCAAGCTCCGCGAGAAACACGCTGAGCGGCTCCAGTGACGAAATGGTGAGCTTCGACCGAGAATCCGAGGCGGTTCTCGATGTCCGGGGTCCCACATTCGCAGCTGCTGCCTACTGCCGGGCGAGGCCGAGCGTCGCCAGGTAGAGCGTGTCGGCCCCCGCCTCGTCGAGCGTCTGCGCCGCCGCGACGGTCGTCGAGCCCGTCGTGAGAACATCGTCGACCAGTAGCCACTGCCCTCCGGCACACTCCGGGGCCGCCGCGAACGCGTCCTGCACGTTGCGCCACCGTTCTTCCCGGGACAGACCTGTTTGCGAACGGGTAGGATGGGGACGGTCCAGGAGGTCGGGGCGGTGAGCGCAGTCCAGTGCGTCCGCCGCCCCCTCCGCGAGCGTGGCGCTTTGGTTGTAGCCGCGCTCGAGCCGGCGTGTGGTGTGGAGGGGAATCGGCACGACCCCGTCGGGTGAAGGATACTTTTCTGCGAAGGCCTGTCCCATCAGGCGCCCGAGGGGCACGCCGTAGCGCGGTCGATTCCCGTACTTCAACGCGTGCTGGACGGCCTGGAGGGTTCCCCCCTCGTCGAATACCCACAGGGCCAGGGTTCCGTTGAAGACCTCACCGCCCGTCGCCAGACGATCGAGACGCGCGGCCACGCCCGTGTCGGGGGCCCGCTCGAGCGATTGGAGGCACCGTGGACAGAGCGGTAGGTAAGGCGACTCGGGACGGGCCCCGCAGCCGAGACACCGCGGGGGATAGATGATGTCGAGTAGCCCGCGGCCGAGGTCGCGCAGCACCTGCGCGACGGCGGATTGAAATGCTCGAAGGCGTGGGGACATAAGAAGCTCGCCGGGCCAGACCACCGACCTGGTGCCGGACGGGACAGTTTTTGATAAAATACGGGCGTCTTGGGCATCCTCGTTTGTTATTGTGTGCGCGCTCGGGTGTGGTTTCAAGATGAAGAAATGCTCTCTGCCGGACCGGGGTCAGGCAGGCGGGCGCCGCGCGTTCCTCAACGCTCAACCACGCATCCTCACGACTGTGGAGCCCTCATGCCTGACCGGGGCCGACGCGGTTCAGGCGGGAGGTCCCATTACTCCAGACGGGGTGCAGGACCTAGGGCTTCGGGAGGCCCTCCACAAACGGTCCGTCTCCATCGTCCGCCTGTCGACTGCAGCGGAGGACGAGGTTCCCTGCGGGCGACTCGAGGACCGCTCGTGACGAGCACTGCTTCCCCTGCCGGTTTTCTTCTCACTTTCTGGTCGCGACGCCGATGCAGATTCTCGCCCTCGAACCGTGGTACAGCGAGGCCCGTCGTCGTTTTCTCGATGGGCTCGTTGAGCACAGTGCGCACGAGATCCACCCCCTCACGATGCCGGGACGCTTCTGGCGGTGGCGGATGGAAGGTGGCGGGGTGACGCTGGCCCAGAAGGTGCAATCGGCCGTGGACGAGGGGGTTGAGCCCGACCTTGTCTTTGCGACGGACATGGTCAATCTGCCAGCCCTCCTTGCCTTGTCCCGCCCGCACCTCGACGACGTGCCGGTGGTCTTTTACTTCCACGAAAATCAGCTTACCTATCCACGGCCCCCTGGCGAGGAGCGGGAGCGGGCCTACGCCATCACGAACTACCTGTCCGCCCTCGCGGCCGACCGGGTCGTCTTCAGTTCGCAATCCCACTTCGACGAGTTCGTGGAGGCGCTGCCACAGCTGCTACGCGACTTTCCGGACTTCACCAACATGCGCACCGTCCGCGACATCCGCGACCAGAGCACGGTGCTCCATCCCGGCATCGACCTTGCGGCCCACGACGACTATCAGGGCCCGCGCACTCAGCGCACGCCCCGCGGCACAGCGCCACCCATCGTGCTCTGGAATCAACGGTGGGAGTACGACAAAAATCCGTCCGCGTTCTTCCAGATGATGAACCGGCTCGACGATGCCGGCGTGCCGTTCCAACTCATCTTGGCCGGAAGGCACTTCCACGAACAGCCCGAGGAGTTTGAGCAGGCCTTCGAGCGCTACGCTGAGCGCATTCTACACTACGGGTACGTCGAGGACTTCGACGCGTACAGCCGACTGCTGCACCGGGCCGACGTGGTCGTTTCGACGGCGCGCCACGAGTTTTTCGGCGTGGCCGTTCAGGAAGCCATCTACTGTGGCTGTCATCCCGTGCTCCCCAATCGGCTCAGCTACCCCGAGCTGGTCCCCGAGACACACCACCGTCCCCTCCTGCACGCCCCGGTGCTCTACGACGACCAGGACGAACTCTTCCGGATCCTGCGGTCCATTCTGGAGCGGGAGGAGCGTCCCCTTCCGCCCGAAACGCTGCGCCAGATGCCGGAGTCACTGGATTGGTCTCGGCACGCCAAGCAGTACGACGAACTGTTCGAAACCGTGGCGGAGCAGGCGCTTGCCCCGGTGTAGACGTATGGACGGCGCCCCTCCCGCAAAAAGGAAAGCTCCGGAGGCGCTCTGCTCCGGAGCGTCGGTGCGGTGGAGAATGGTGCCGCGTACGGGATTCGAACCCGTGTTACCGGCGTGAAAGGCCGGCGTCCTGGACCAGGCTAGACGAACGCGGCATAAAACATCGGCCCGGATCGGAGAAGCGATCCGGGCCGTGAAAGAGGGTGAGTGGTGGGATTTGAACCCACGACCTCCAGGACCACAACCTGGCGCTCTAACCAACTGAGCTACACCCACCAAGTGCGCGGGTGACCAGTGTCGCTTCGCCTTTTTCGGACGAACAGCCTCGCCGATACGTTTCGCGCCGAACCGGTAGCGCCCCGGCCTCCACCGTGAACTTTCCGTGGACCCCTCTTCGTCGGGCTGAAGCGCGGTTCAGGAACCATGTGGGTCGTTACGCACCGTTCCTCACGCATCCGGACGCCCGGCAGCGGACACCATCAGCACCTCCTGCACAGCGCTACGCTAGAAACGATCAATCTGTGCCATCAGGCTTGCCATCTCAATAGCGGCCGCCGCGGCCTCACGGCCCTTGTTGCCGCCCTTGGACCCGGCGCGTTCTACCGCCTGGTCGACCGTGTCGGTAGTGAGAATGCCGAACACGACGGGCACTTCCGTGTCGAGCGATGCCTGCATCGTTCCGCTGGTTGCACCGGAGCAGACATAGTCGAAGTGCGGGGTTTCTCCCCGAATGACGGCCCCGAGGCAGATCACCGCGTCGAAGTCGCCGGTGCGGGCGCACTTCTGTGCCGCAACGGGAATCTCCCACGAGCCCGGCACGTGGGCCACCGTCACGTCATCTAGGTCGGCTCCGTGGCGTTCTAGGGTGTCGAGGGCCCCGTCCAGCAGATTCTCGGTAATGTGCTCATTAAAGCGACCGACGACGATGGCAAAGCGGTGTCCATCGGCGGTGAGATTCCCTTCGAGGTGGGTGGGCATCGGCGAGACGACAAGCGAGGGAGTGAGTTGAGCGTGGACGCCGCTGTTACGCAATCGCCGCCCGGAATCGTTCCCACTGGGCTTGCGTCAGGCCTACCGTGCCGAGATCCGTTTCCTCAGCGTCGGGATTGCCGTGGTAGTCCGATCCCCCTGTGACCAGTAGACGGTGCGAGCGGCAGATGCTCTGGTAGTAGTCGACGAGGTAGTTGGGATGGCTTGGGGCCCTGCACTCAATGCCGTCGAGTCCCTGATTGCGCAGGAATCGAAGGATCCTCCCAGGCATCCATTGTCCAGGATGCGCAACGACCGCAACGCCTCCGGCCGCGTGGAGGGCCTCGATCGCTTCTCCCGCGGGACAAGCGGGGGCCGGGACGTACGCGGGCCGATCCCTTCCGAGGTACTCATCGAAGGCGGCCTGATAGCTATCAACGTGTCCTTCGTCCGCCAGCGCCCGCGCGAGGTGCGGCCGTCCGGGGGCTGAACTCTGCTCGACGTGACGGTCGACGACGTGGGACGCAATCTGGACCCCCGAGTCCGAAAGGCACTGAACCATCCGGTCGAAGCGCGCTTGCCTCCGCTGAGTGAAGGCCGAGAGATAGTCCTCGATGGCTGCGTGGGTAGGATTGAATCCATACCCGAGCACGTGGACCGGACGGTCTTTCGCCTCCACGCTGAGCTCGACGCCCGGGACCAATTGGATCTCCCATTCCTGGGCTGCCTCCCGGGCCTCCTCGAGCCCATCCGTCGTATCGTGGTCGGTGATGGCGAGCACCTCCACCCCCCGCTCCGCGGCCCGCTCGACGAGCCCTGCGGGCGGGAGTGTCCCGTCGGAGTAGCACGTGTGGGCATGGAGGTCCGCGTGTACGGTCTCGTGCTGCATGAGTCGTGGTCGTCCGCGCTCGTATGTCTGGATCCCTTTCCCGCCGATCGTCCCGTTCTCTTTGGCTTCCTACAACCCCGAGAGCCATCGAACCGCACCTCGTCGGTTGAGTTCAAGAAAACCAGTGACGCGTTTTGGTCCGCTTTCTCGAAGCATAGGTTTTGGCCGATGGATCGCATGTGGAGTCCCTGGCGCTCGGCCTACGTCTCCGAGGCCAAAGAACGAGCTCTCGCCGACGACGTCTCGTTGTTCACACAGTTGCTCAACGAAGAAACCGACGAGGAGAACCTAATCCTCTGGCGGGGCAAACACGTGTTCGTCATCATGAACCGGCACCCGTACAACAACGGCCACCTGCTCATCGTGCCTTACCAGGAGGTCAAGCAGTACGATGCCCTGACGACGACCGAACAGCAGGCCATCGCCGCCACCATCGACCGCTGCATGGGATGGATTCGGGAGGCCCTCTCCCCCGACGGCTTCAACATCGGAATGAACTTGGGACGGGCGGCTGGGGCCGGCATTCCTGAGCACCTCCACGTCCACATCGTCCCGCGCTGGGAGGGCGACACCAACTTCATGCCCACGACGGCGAACACGAAGGTGCTCCCTGAAGACCTGCAAACGACATACGGCAAACTCCGGGCCGCGATGGACGCGTCCTCACGCGACTCAACGGAAAACACAGGTTCCGAGGCCGCTTAGCGCTCGCCGCCTATCGAACGCATCATGGACTCTTCTCGCTGTCGCCTCTATGAGCACTGTTTCGATTCAGGACCGCCGCTCCGCCATCGACGCGTACGACTTTCGGGACGTGCACCCGAACGTTCGATTCGGCACGGCAAGCGACCGGTACGGGGGATGGATTGGGCAAATCTATCCGGCCGACCGGTACGCGGATCGCGTGTCGACCCGCTCGCGGACGCTCGGGGGGGAAACGTTCGAGGAGCGGCGCGTTCCTATCGAGTCGGTGCGCGACTACTTCGAGCACTTCGAGGTTCTGGAGATTGATTTCACGTTCTACCGTCCGCTCCTGGAGGAGGGCGACGAGCCGGGATCGAACTATTTCGTCCTCTCCAACTACGCCGATCACGCACCCGGCAGTGCCTCCTTCCTGCTCAAAGCCCCGCAGAAGTTCTTCGCCCGGAGCATCCGGCGAGACGGCCAGTTTGTCGACAATCCCGGGTTTCTCGACGCGGACGGTTACGTAGAAACGTTCCTCGAACCGGCGCTCGACATTCTTGGCGACCGGCTCGACGGCGTCATCTTCCAGCAGGAGTACCAGCGCGTGGCCGACAGCCCGAGCCCCGAAGAGAACGTTGAGCAGCTCGATGCCTTCTTCGATGCGATTCCCGACGAGGTTCAGTCGCACGTCGAGCTCCGATCGGAGCACCTCCTGTCCGAGTCCTACTTCGACTGGCTCGCGGCCCGGGGACTTGGGCACGTCTTTAGCCACTGGACATGGCTGCCCGCCATTCGCAGGCAGTGGTCCCTGACGGGCGAGCGCCTCACGGCGAAGGACGGGCAGGTGGTGGCGCGCCTCCTCACGCCCCGCGACATGAAGTACGCGGAGGCCTACGCGAAGGCTTATCCCTTCGACGAGCCCGAATCTGCGCTGGCCGACACCGAACAGGCCCGCGACATGGTGCTCGACACCACGGCTCTCGCGTACCGGGCGGCCTCCCAGAACGCCCTACTCAACGTAATCGCCAACAATCGGGCCTGGGGCAACGCACCAGACCTGAACCGCACCATCGCGCACCGCATCCTCGACGAAGAAGAGCGGCAGCACTCGTCCTGAGGCCCCTCTACGTCCGACTGTCGAGGTGGCCCTGGAGAATTACCGCGGCGGCGGCCGCGTCGACCCGTCCTTTGTCGTAGCGGCCCGGTTGGCTCACCCCCGCCCGCCGGAGCAAATCCTTTGCGATCTCAGAGGTGTATCGCTCGTCCTCCCGCACCACCTGCACCTCGCCGAGGGCCTCCCGGAGACGGTCCACAAACGACTGCACCATGTCCGTTGCCTCTCCCTCCGTTCCCTCTTCCGTAAGGGGCCATCCTACGACAATCCGTTCAATCCCTTTCTCGTCCTGAACCGTGCGTAGCGTCTCAAGAGCCTCGTCGGGCGCGTAGGTGCCGCGTGCCTGGGCGAATAGACCGAGCGGATCAGCCACGGCCACCCCGACCCGCTTGGTGCCCACGTCCACCCCTACGATGCGCGGCTGAGATTCGAGTTCGCTCACAGGTACTCAAGTGGGCAGATCATTCCGGATCCCCTCTGGGGCCGCCCTGCTCGTCCGCGGGTGCGCCTCGGTGGCTATTCCTCGTCCCCCGGATCCTCATCTTCCTTTTCCAGACTCCCGTCGGGCACTTCGTAGCCGAGCTCACGGAGAGGGGTCTTCAGGACTTCGTGGATGCGCTTGCCGGGACGGAAGAGCGTCTTGCGCCGGCTCGGGACGAACACCGTCTCGTTGGTCTGCGGATTGCGGGCGGTGGGCTTGGCCTTCGTCTTCTTGATCTCGAACACCCCGAAGTTGCGAAGCTCGATGCGGCGCTCCGGATCCGCCTCAATCATGAGGTCGCCCAGTGCCGTGAGGACGGATCGCACCTGCTTCTTCGCCTCGTAGAGGGGGCACTCCCTCATCTCGGCCACGCGGCGGGCCACGTCCTCCTTGGTTGCAGTTTCGGTTCGCTCCGACATGGTTGGAAAGGGGATGCTTAGCAGAACGACGAAGGCAATCGGCAGCCGCTATTCCTTGAAGCGGTACACGCCGTGGATGCCGTCGATGCGCTCCAGACGATCGATGAGCCGCTGCAGATGCTCGAGGTCCGACACGTGAAGCATGATGGTGCCGGAGAAAATGCCGTCCTCGGTGTCGATAGTTAGGGACCGGATGTTTGTCTTCAGGTTCTTGGAAATCACCGTCGTGATGTCGTTCACCATCCCAACTCTGTCCTCCCCCATCAGGCGTAGCGCCGCGACGAACTGAACGTCCTTCTGGTGGCTCCAGTCGACATCCAGGATGCGATCGGCCTGGTTGACGAGGAGATCCGATGCGTTGCTGCAGTTCGAGCGGTGGATGTTGACCGTGCCCGTCCGGCTAACAAACCCGAATACCTCATCGCCGGGGATGGGATTACAGCAGGACGCGTAGTTCACCGCCAGGTCCTCCTGTACTTCTCCGTTGACGACGAGGGTCTGGTTGTCCGTGGTCTGGGCCGCGTCGAGGAACTGCTCGTACTGCTCCTGGAGCGATTCCTCATCAGGGACCTGGTCTTCCGATTCTCCACCGCCCTGGTTATTTCCTTTGATGTAGTCGATCAGCTCGTCCGGCTCGTAGAGCCCTTTTCCGATCTCGTAGAAGAGCTGTTGGAGATCGGGAAACTTGAGTTCATGGGCCACCCCCTGTAGGTCCTGGTCGCTGATCTCAAGGTCTGCCCGGTCCTTCTCTTTGGCCCAGATCTCCTTGCCGAGCTCTACAGCCTTGCGCCGCTCTTCGTTCGTCCACTTCCGAATTCGGCTCCGGGCCTTGTGCGTGACGACGAAGTTGGTCCAGTCGGGGTTTGGCGTCTGGTCCTCGGAGGTGATAATTTCGACCTGGTCCCCGCTCTTCAGCTCGTGCGAGAGCGGCACCATCTTGCCGTCCACCTTGGCTCCGATGCACTGCATGCCCACTTCCGTGTGCACCTTGAACGCAAAGTCGACCGGCGTCGCGCCCTGGGGAAGCGTTAGCAGGTCGCCCTGAGGGGTGAAGGCGTAAATCTCCTCGTCGTAGAGGTTGAGGCGAAACTCCTTCACAAACTCGGTGGCTTCCTCCGGTTTTGGGTTTTCGAGGAGGTCCCGGACCCACTCCAGGAAGCGTTCCATCTCCTCGTCGACGTTCTCGGTGCCCTCTTTGTACTTCCAGTGCGCCGCCACGCCCCGCTCGGCCACCTCGTGCATCTCCTGTGTCCGAATCTGCACTTCGACCCGGCGCCCCCCGGGCCCGAACACAGTGGTGTGGAGGCTCTGGTAGCCGTTCGACTTCGGCACCGAGATGAAATCGCGGAAGCGCTCCGGGAGGGGCTTGTAGAGATCCGTGACCAGCGAGTAGACCCGCCAGCAGTCCTCTTTCCCTTCCTTGCCCTCGCTCTGGAGGATGACCCGGATCGCGAAGATGTCGTAGATCTCGTCGATCGGCTTATTTTTCCGCTCCATCTTGCGATGGATGGAGTAGACGTTCTTGACCCGCCCGTTGATTTCGAACTCGTATCCCTCTTCTTCCAGACGGCCCGCAAGCGGCTCGATGAATCGCTCGATATAATCTTCACGCTTTTCGGCCATCTCTTCCAGCCGCTCCACAATGTGACTGTAGGCGTCGGGGTCAAGAACTTTAAACGAGAGGTCCTCAAGCTCGCTCTTGATCGTGAACAGCCCGAATCGGTGGGCGAGCGGGGCGAAGAGCTTCTTCGTCTCGCTGGCCTTCTGAAGTTGTTTTTTCTTCGGGAGCGCCTCGATGGTGCGCATGTTGTGGAGGCGGTCCGCAAACTTCACGAGGATGACCCGGAGGTCCGACGCCGTCGAGAGCATGAGCTTGCGGACGTTCTCGGCCTGGCCGAGCTGCTGGCTCTCGAACACCCCCTCAATTTTCGTGAGGCCGTCGATTATGGTGGCCATCTCCTCCCCAAACTCCTCACGGATCAGGTCCAGCGAGAGCTCTGTGTCCTCTACGACGTCGTGGAGCAGCGCCGCCGCGACGCTTACGTCATCGAGGCCAATGTCCCGCGCCACGATCGTCGCCACCCGAAGTGGATGGCTGATATACCGCTCCCCGGACTCCCGCCAGTCGTTGCGATGGGCCCAGTAACTGAGGCGAAACGCGCGGCGAATTCTGTCCTCGTCAACGGCGGGGAGGTGTGTCCGGCAGCACGCCAGGAGCTCCTCAAGCTCCTGCTCATACTGGGGATCGATGTCGATCTCGCCCTTCTGGGGGACGGCCGACGCCTGGATCATAGATGGGAGATGTTGAGACTAGCGAGCGCACGTGGACTTTAAACTTTTGAGGTTTCATAGGTTTCCTGTCGCGGGGCTCCGCCCAGCCCACGTCTTCAAATCGAAAAAGGCGTCGTGAGCACCTCACGACGCCTCCGCGTCTCCCGCGACGAAACGTGGACTTCAATCAGCAGCGAGCCTTCTACTTAGGGTTCTCGCTGTCGGGGCTGGAATCGGAGGATTCATCCGTGCTGCCCTCACCGGCTTCACCGTCTGCCGGCTCATCGTCCTCTGCCGCGTCGGCCTCAGTGGAGGCGTCCGCAGCGTCGGCCTCAGATGCCTCCGGGGCCTGCTCCTCTATCGTCTCCGGGCCGGACGTTGTCTCTGTATCGGAGTCACGGCGTCCCTTGCCGCTGCCCCGCCGGGTTCCGCCGGAGCCGCTGCCGCCCGTATCGGTGGGCTGAACGTCGTTGTAGTCCACGAGCTCGATCATCGCAAGCTCGGCCCCATCCCCAGAGCGCTGGCCGAGCTTGATGATGCGGGTGTAACCGCCCGGTCGGTCCCCGACGCGATCGGACACCTCACCGAACAGCTCTTGGACGGCGTCATTGTTCTGCAAGTGCCGGAACACCTGGCGCCGGTTGTGCTGCGTGTCTTCCTTCGCCCGCGTGATGAGTGGCTCGACGAAGGGACGCAGCGCCTTGGCCTTCGCCACGGTCGTCGTGATGCGCTTGTTCTCGATCAGCGCATTCGACAGGGCCTGCAGCGTGCGCTGGCGGTGCGACGACGTGCGCCCAAGCTTTTTTCCTTTCTTGCGGTGTCGCATCGTGGTATCTCCGAAGACTAGTGACTAATCATGATGTGAGGGTCGGAAGGGGCCGTGGAGATGAATCTCCTTGCATTCCCCTCCCCGCAGAACGACGCTCGGTCTACGAGGTCTTCTGCTCCTCAAGGTACTCCTCGACGTCCATGCCAAACTCAAGCCCCCGGTCGTCGAGCACTTCCTCGAGTTCCTGCAGAGACTTGCGTCCGAAGTTTCGGAACTTGAGCATTTCGTCTGACTCGCGGCGCACCAGGTCCCCAATCGTCTTGATGTTCGCAGCCTTGAGGCAGTTGTGGGAGCGGACCGACAGGTCGAGTTCGTCTACTGGCTGTGCGAGCAGCTCGCGGATGCGCTTGACCTCTTCGTCGACCTCCTGCTCCTCGACGACCGGCTCGGGCTCTTCTTCGAGTTGGATGAAGAAGCTCACGTGATCCCGCAGGATCGAGGCGGCCTGTGTGACTGCCTCCTCTGGGGTCAGGGACCCGTCGGTCTCCACATCGAGGAACAGCTCTTCGTAGTCGATCTTCTGCCCCACGCGTGTGGGCTTCACCGAGTACTTGACATTCTTCACCGGGGTGAAGATCGAATCGATCGCGATAACCCCGATCGGGTCATCCTCTCGCTTGTTCTCTTCGGAGGGGATGTATCCCCGGCCATACCCCACGCGGAGGTCCACGTTGATGACCGCATCCTCGGCCATGGTGGCAATGTGCTGGTCCGGGTTGAGGACCTCGTACTCTGGGGAGGCTTCGCCAATGTCGGCGGCGGTCCAGCTACCGGGTCCCTCAAGATTGAGGTGCAGGTGGCCCTCCTGCATTTCGTCGGCCTCAAGTCGGACCTCTTTGAGATTCAAGATGATGTCGGACACGTCCTCCGTCACTCCGGGAATGGTGGAGAACTCGTGCTGGACGCCATCGATCTTGATGGCGGTAATGGCGAGGCCCCGAAGGGACGATAATAGTACCCGGCGAAGGGCATTGCCGATGGTTACACCGTAGCCTCGCTCAAGCGGGCCCATGGCGAACTGCCCCTCGGAGTCGGACACTTCTTCAACTTGAACGCCTTCCGGCATCTGAAGCCCGTGGTTGCTCATACGTTCGGATCAACAAATTGCAGGGAGTAGCGGATTCACGTAAAGGAGTGGGCACGCCGCACTACGCGGGGCATACCCACAGAGAGACAGGGACGCTGGCAGAGGCTCTCCTACTTCGAATAGAGCTCGACGATGAGTTGCTCGTCGATGTTTTCTGGAATCTCTTCCCGGTTGGGGTGGTCAATGAACTTCCCCTTCATCTCTTGCCGGTCCACCTCTACCCAGGAGAAGGTGCGTTTCCGGCGTTCAACGTTGGTCTGGATGACCTCCAGATCCTGGCTGCTCGGCTTCACGGACACGATGTCGTCCGGGGACATCTCAAAGGACGGGATATCCACGATTTCGTCGTTCACCATGATGTGCCGGTGCGTGACAAACTGCCGGGCCTGGCGGCGCGTCCGGGCGAAGCCCATGCGGAAGACGGTGTTGTCGAGGCGCGATTCCAGGAGGATCAGGAGCTTCTCCCCTGTCACGCCTTGCGTGCCCGACGCCTTGTCGAAGAGATTCTTGAATTGACGCTCAAGCAGCCCATAGGTGTACTTGGCTTTCTGCTTCTCCTTCAGCTGCACGGCGTACTCACTCTCGCGCCGGTGCCGCGACTGACCATGTTGGCCAGGCGGATAAGGCTTCCGCTCCAACGCCTTCGATGGCCCAAAAATGGGCTCCTTGAAGCGACGAGCGATCTTTTGCTTCGGTCCTCTATATCGAGCCATGCTATCCAGTGACGAGTTGCAGGTTGCGAGTTTCAGGGGGAGAACGGAGGGCGGAGCATCAGGGCGGTGCCCAGGGGTCGAGGCTCACCATCCGGGATGTACTACACGCGTCGGCGCTTCGGGGGACGGCACCCGTTGTGCGGAAGGGGCGTCACATCTTGGATGGTAGCCACCTCAAGCCCCGCTTCGGAAAGGGCACGAACGGCTCCCTCCCGCCCAGATCCTGGACCCTTCACGTACACGTCCACGCGCTCCAGGCCAAGGTCGAGGGCCTCCTTCGCCGCCGCCTCGCCGGCCTTCTGGGCCGCATAGGGGGTGTTCTTCCGGCTTCCTTTAAAGCCCATCTTGCCGGCACTCGCCCACGAGATGGTGTTGCCGTATTGATCGGTGACGGTGACGATCACATTGTTGAAGGTCGCCTTGACGTATGCCCGTCCGTTCGACTCGACGACGACGTTTTTTTCTCGGCTGGAACCGCTTGCCATAGGGGAATTCAGTCTCTGCTTAGAAATACGGAGTAAGGCCGATCCGGGACTAGGCGCGAACCGACGTTGAGGGTTGTAGTAGCTACTTCTTCTCGGTCGACTGCTTCCGGCCCGCCACGGTCTTGCGCTTGCCCTTCCGGGTGCGGGCGTTGGTGCGGGTGCGCTGACCGTTCACTGGTAGGCCCTCACGGTGCCGCTTGCCCCGATAGCACCCGATGTCTTTCAAGCGCTTGATGTTCATCTGGACCTCAGTGCGGAGCTGTCCCTCCACCGTGTATTCCTCCTCGATGATCCGCCGCACCTTCCTCGTCTCACTCTCGTCCCACTCGCGCGGCCGCTTGTCCTCGTCGATGTCGGCCTTGTCTAGAATCTCATTCGCCCGCGAACGCCCCACACCATAGATTTCGGTTAGCGCAATCTCACCACGCTTGCCCTCTGGTACGTCGACTCCTTCTATCCTTGGCATGTCTCGGTGTACGATTTTTATTCAGTAGTCTGTGTCGCCAAAGTGCAGCCTCCGTCCGGCGGATCCGTCGGCACCTCCGTCACTGCCAGCGCACGAGGGAGGCAAAATCACTAATCGTTCTTGTACCGGTATACGATCCGTCCTTTCGAGAGATCGTACGGGGACATTTCGACCTTCACCCGATCACCGGGCAAGATCTTGATGTAGTTCATTCGCATCTTTCCGGATAGGAGGCCGAGAATCTCGTGCCCGTTCTCAAGCCGGACGCGGAACTGTGCGTTGGGGAGCGCCTCAATGACCTCCCCGTCTTTCTCGATGGCTTCTTCTTTTGCCATTAGCGAGTTGTAGTCTCTGTGAGAACGTCGGTCTCGTATGGGGGATCGATAACGTCCTCGATGTACCCGAAATCCGAAAGCACCTCGGCTTCCTCGTCTCGTACGACGACCATATGTTCGTAGTGGGCCGATGGAAGTCCATCGGCAGCACGGACGGTCCATCCATCCGAAGCCGTGTTCACCTGGGCGGTGCCACGATTAATCATGGGCTCGATGCAAATGGTAAGCCCCGGCTTGAGCCGACGGCCCTGCCCCGGTTTGCCAAAGTTTGGGACCTGTGGGTCCTCGTGGAGGCTACGGCCGATGCCGTGGCCCACAAGGTCCCGCACAACACTAAAGCCTCGCTCCTCGCAGTAGCTCTGGACCGCGTTGCTGATGTCTCCAACGCGGTGGCCAGCCACAGCCTGGTCGATGCCTTCCAAGAGAGACTCGTAGGTCGTGCGACAGAGGGCTGCATCTTCGTCGTCGATGCTCCCTACCGCAAAGGTATATCCCCAGTCTCCATAGTACCCGTTCAGCTTCGCCCCGCAATCGATCGATAGCAGGTCGCCGTCCTGCAGGGCGTAGTCGTTCGGGATGCCGTGCACCACCGCGTCGTTCACCGAGGTGCACAGCGTGTTCGGAAAGACGTTATCGCCTACCTGATAACCCTTAAATGCAGGCTCTGCACCATGTGTTCGGATGTAGTCCTCCGCGATCGCGTCGAGTTCCTGAAGAGTAGTGCCCCTCTCAATGTGGCGGGCCACTTCAGCGAGCGTACGGCCCACCAGATCCGCGCTCTCGCGCAGACGACCAATCTCGCGTTGGCTCTTCAGGTGAACCATAGAACCTTCCCAGATCCGATTCCAGAGACGGGAAAACCACTGCATGGAAACAGGCTGTACCGATCACGGGCGGCTCCTACAAACCCTGCTTGCGGCTGCGCATCTTCCCGCTCTTCATGAAGCCATCGTAGTGGCGCATGAGCAGGTGACTTTCAATCTGTTGGAGCGTGTCGAGCGTCACCTGCACAAGGATGAGCAGGCTCGTTCCCCCGTAGAACCGAGCAAATCCCTGTGACACCCCTGCCTGCATGGCAAACGCCGGAAGAATGGCCACGAGGCCCAGAAATAGTGAACCGGGCAAGGTGATGCGGGTCAGGACAGTGTCGATGAACTCACTCGTCTGTTTCCCCGGCCGTATGCCCGGGATGAAGCCCCCCTGCCGCTTCATAGTGTCCGCCATCTCCTGCGGGTTCACAGTGATCGCGGTGTAGAAAAAGGTGAAGAAGACCACGACCAGGAAGAACACAGCCGAATAGCTGAAGCTGCTGATGTCCGTGAACCAGTTCCCGATCTGCTGCATCGTCGCACTGTTCGGGAAAAACGACGCAATCGTCGACGGAATAAACATGATCGACTGCGCGAAGATAATCGGCATCACTCCAGCCGCGTTTACCCGGAGTGGGAGATACTGCGTCGTCCCCCCTTGAACCTTTCGCCCCGCAACGCGCTTGGCGTACTGAACGGGGATTCGTCGCATGCCCTGAGACACAAGCACGACCGCTCCCGTCACGAGTACCCAGACGCCGATCTCGACGAGTAGAATGAAGACGTTGTCGCCGATCAGGCTAATCTCGTTGAACAAGGCCTGTGGCAGGAAAGCAATGATGCCGATCATGATGATCAGCGAAATGCCGTTCCCAATCCCGTCTTCACTGATGCGCTCCCCGAGCCACATGACGAAGGCCGTTCCGCTCGTCAGAACGATGACCGTCGTGATCGTGAACAGGGTCGAATTAATGACAACGGCCTTCCCGGTGGCCCCCGCCATCAGATTGATGGCGTAGCCAATGGACTGCAGTGCCGTAATTCCAATCGTTCCGTACCGGGTCAGTTGAGTGATGCGGCGGCGGCCTTCTTCCCCTTCCCGCTGAAGCTTCTGGAAGTAGGGTACGACGGCCCCCAACAACTGAATGATAATGGATGCTGTAATGTAGGGCATGATGCCCAGGGCAAAAATGCCCGCCTGCTTGAAGGCGCCCCCTACGAACATATTTAGGAATCCAAAGAGCCCTCCTCCGCTCTGCTGAGCTCGAATCTGCGCAAGGGCAGCGGCGTCGACCCCTGGCAGGGTGACAAAGGTCCCAAACCGGTATACGATGAGGAGTCCGAGCGTGTAAAGAATTCGCTCACGGAGCTCCTTGACGCTCCAAATGTTGCGGATGCTTTCGGCAAAACCAGCCATGGATCGACGTTCTTAGTGGATGAGCCGCGGGGAAACAGAGGCCCGCACGGGGCCAACCTATTCTTCGATAACCGCTACCGACCCCCCTGCCTCTTCAATCTTAGTCCGAGCCGAGTCGCTGAAAGCGTGCGCCGACACGTCGAGCGCTGCGTTAATCGTACCGTCACCCAGGATCTTCACGCGCTCAGCGCTTCGTACGGCCCCGACTTCCGCCAGGGCTTCCGGGGTGACAGGCTCCTCTGTATCGAGCCGCCCGTCGTCGATGAGGCTCTGCAGGCGCCTGACGTTGGCAATGTGGTAGTCGGTACGGAAGGGCTCGTTGTTGAACCCATGCTTCGGAACCCGCTGGAAGAGGGGAGTCTGGCCACCCTCGAACCAGATCGGTCGATTTTTAGATCCCGATCGGCTGCTCTGCCCCTTCTGGCCACGGGTCGAGCTGTGCGCACCACGCCCAGACCCTTCTCCACGGCCAAGGCGCTGTTTCGAGTGGGTAGCCCCTTCAGCGGGTTTGAGGTTGCTCAGGTCCATAGGTCTTTTCGGTGTGTCATTATTCTCATGTCGATCGCGCAAGTCTTCCCCACATCATTTCGTTCCGGGCCCGGTGAGGGAGATGTGGCATCTAACAAGTACTCTCCCAATCCCTAAAGTCCAACCAAATGGCCAACCCTAACGGCCATGCCCCGAATCTGAGGCGTACTCCTCGCAACCTCGCTCCTCGGCACTATCCGTTGAAGACCTTCTCTAGGGGAATGTCGCGGCGACGTGCAACCTCCAGGGCATCCTCACACTTTGCAAGAGCGTTGATGGTTGCCTTTACCTGGTTGTGCGGGTTCGACGTCCCGTGCGACTTGGTCAGCACGTTCCGGTATCCGGCGCACTCAAGCACGGCGCGAACTCCCCCACCAGCAATTACTCCTGTTCCGGGTGCGGCGGGCTTCAAGAGCACCTCTCCGGCGTCCTGCTTCCCGATCACCTTGTGTGGGATCGTCCCGTCCCGCAGGGGAACCCGAATAACGTTTTTCTTCGCGTCTTCGGCGCCCTTCGAGATCGCGCTCGAGACTTCGTTGGCCTTGCCGAGCCCGTTTCCGACGAGGCCATCTTCATTGCCGACGACTACGACCGTGTTAAATGAGAATCGACGGCCGCCCTTCACAACCTTCGACACCCGGTTGACTGCTACGAGGCGGTCGACCCAGTTCTCTTGTCGCTTCTCGGCATTGACACGTTTTCGCTCTTTTCGGTCCGGCATGTGTGCTCGTTATTCCGTATGTGAGTAGTGTACTGGAATCCCCGTGAGACGGTGGATAGAAGCCTAAAGCTGAAGGCCTCCGTCTCGGGCTCCCTCAGCCAGGGCTTGAACGCGCCCATGATACTTGTATCCGCTACGGTCGAATACGACCTTCTCAATTCCCTCCTCCTGAGCCCGCTCGGCAAGAAGCTCCCCGACGGCGTGACTTTCTTCGGTGGGGGTCTCTCCCTCAACCTCGTCCGCGAGGCTCGAGGCAGAGGTCAGGGTATTCCCCTCCATGTCGTCAACCAGCTGGGCGTAAATGTACTTGTTGGACCGGTACACCGACAGCCGCGGACGGACCGATGTCCCAAACATCGACTCTCGGATGCTGTCGTGGATCCGCTGCCGTCGCTGTACTTTCTCTTGCTTTCCCTTTGCCATAACCGCTGTGCGTTCATGCGTTCTCAATTGGGAGCAGTCTCTTGCCGCGCAGAGCCAATGCGCATTCCTCAGCGGCTCTTAGCGGGCCGCCGTCTTCCCGGCCTTGAGGGTGATGTCTTCGCCGACGTACCGCACGCCCTTCCCGTTGTAAGGCTCAGGGGGGCGAAGACTCCGAATCTTGGCGGCCACCTGGCCAACGAGCTCCTTGTCTACCCCCTCAACCGTGATGACGTCATCCTGTCCCCGCTCTGACTTCACCGACACTGAGATGTCGCTCGGAGGCAGAAAGAAAATGGGGTGCGAATAGCCGAGAGCAAGCTCGAGCGCCCCATTCGACATCTGAGCCCGGTACCCAACCCCTCTGATCTCAAGTTCCTTCTTGTAGCCCTCCGTGACCCCCTCCACCATGTTCTGAATGAGCGATCGGCTCAACCCGTGGAGGGACCGGTGTCGTTTTCTATCGGTAGGCCGTCGAACTACGACCTCGCCGTCACTCACTTCGACAGTCAACTCGGGATCAATTTGCTCTGTGAGGGTTCCCTTGGGCCCCTCGACAGTGACCGTGTTCGTCTCGTCCACTGACACGGACACTTCGTCCCCAAACGGAACCGGATTGTCGCCTATTCGGGCCATGGATTCGTCAGCTCGTCTCGTGCGGTAGGAGTGAGTGGGTGGGCGCTGCGGTTGAGAAGGGGTGGTTCAAAAGACCTTAGCGAGGTACTCCCCTCCAACCCCGAAGCGGCGAGCTTCCTTGTCGCTCATTACTCCTCGGGAAGTGGAGATAATGGCAATTCCCAAACCGTCTTTTACCTCAGGAAGGTTGTCCGAGTCTACGTACTCTCGGCGGCCCGGTCGGGATATGCGTTCCATCATGCGAATGGCTGGAGCGTCGTACTCATCGTACTTGAGGTAGACACGGAGCAACCCCTGCTTCCCATCGTCGATGTTGAGGTAGTTTTTGATGTACCCCTTCTCGAGCAGAATCTGCGTGATGGCCCGCTTCAGCTTCGAGGCTGGAATGTCCACGTACGTGTGCTCCGCCTCTTGCCCATTCCGGATGCGGGCTAGATAGTTCGATACGGGATCGGAAATGCCACTCATTTCAGTCGTCAGGTCGTCGGTTCAGAATTGGACTCAGAGTTCGGACAGGTCCCTCCCGAACGTCGAGCGTTCAAGCACCGGGGAGCGCCTACCAGCTTGACTTCCGGATGCCCGGGATCTTGCCCTCCAGCGCGAGTTCTCGGAAGCAAATGCGGCAGACCCCAAACTTCCGGAGGTACCCCCGCACTCGTCCACACAGCTCGCATCGATTATTCTGGCGAACAGGGCTTGAGTCGCGGGGAAGCTTCTGGAGCTCAGTCCACTTTCCTTCCTCCTTCAGCCTCCGGCGCTCCTCCTTGTACTTCTCGTACAGCTCTTCGCGTTTCTCTTCGCGGGCGATCCAGCTCTTCTTGGCCATGTTGTCGGTACCTTAAATCGTTTCTAGTCAGCGTCTGCGCGCGGCCATCGGTCCGCGTCTACACCCCAACCGGTTCTGGCTCCTCCTCCCCACGGCGAACGAACGGCATCCCCAGCCCTTTGAGCAGCGCGTACGATTCCTCGTCCGTCTCCGCGCTGGTCACGAACGTGAGATCCATGCCACTGATGCGATCCACGTTGTCGACATCGATCTCCGGGAAGATAATTTGCTCGTCGATGCCGAGGGTATAGTTCCCGTGCCCGTCGAAGCTGCGATCCGGCACGCCCTCGAAGTCCCGAATGTTGGGGAGGGCTAGCGTGACGAGCCGGTCGAAGAATTCGTACATCCGGGCGTCGCGGAGGGTCACTTTTACCCCAATGGGCATCCCCTCCCGAACTCCGAAGCTCGCAATGCTTTTCTTCGCGTGTGTGACCGACGGATGCTGCCCCGTAATCTTGCGAATCTCCTCGACGGCGTCGTCGAGGGCCTTCTGGTTTTCGGAAGCCTCTCCTACGCCCCTGTTGATGCAAATCTTCTTCAGGCGCGGGACCTGCATCGGGTTCTCGTACCCGAACTGGTCCACCAGGTCAGGTCGGACCTCGTCTTCGTACTGCTCTTGAAGTCGGGGAGTGTCGGCCATGAGTCGGAACCTGAAAACTTGATGCTGAAGTTCGGGGGGTCTGGTGTTTCTCCCTCACGCGTCGGCACTAGGACACTGCAGACGTAGAAAATGAATGGGCTGCAGGCGGGGTTTCACCTGCACGGACGCTTCACGCCTCGATTCGGGTTAGCGGTCGAGCTCCTCACCTGTGGTCTTCGCGTATCGCACCCATCGGGACTTCCCAGTGTCCGGATCCTCAACCTTCTTCCTGCCGACCCGAGTGGGATTTCCATCACTGTCAATGGGGCTCACATTCGAGACGTGAATGGGGGCCTCCCGCTCCATACGCCCGCCCTCCCGGTTGGAGGGACTCGGCTTCTCGTGGAAGACCCGAATGTTGACCCCCTCCACGATCACTCGCTCTTCTTCCGGAAACACCTTCAGTACTTTTCCAACGTATCCCTCCTCCCGATCTTGGCCGGCGGATTTCGCGGACGTAATGGTCTTGTTCAGCATGACCATATCGCCCTGCTTCACGTGTAGCTTCTTTTGTGACATGGGTCTAGAAACGGTCGTAGTTCAGGAGTACGGCCGAATGTGGAGCACCGTCCACCGGGGGTGGACAGCGGAGGGTGTGGAACTACAGTACCTCCGGAGCCAAGGACACGATGCGCATGAACTGCTTCTCACGGACCTCACGGGCCACGGGACCGAAAACACGAGTCCCAACGGGCTCCCCCTCGGGACTGACCAAAACGGCGGCGTTTTCGTCGAACCGGATGTACGTGCCGTCGTCGCGGCGGTTTTCCTTCTTCGTCCGCACGACAACAGCCCGGCTCACGTCGCCCTTGTTCATGTCCCCACTCGGGATGGCCGACTTTACGGACACCACGATCTGGTCCCCGATGCTGGCGTAGCGGCGTCCGCTACTGCCGAGCACGCGGATGCACTGCACCTCTCGGGCCCCACTGTTGTCGGCCACCTCAAGTCGCGTTTCTTGCTGAATCATGGCTGGTCTTCCAGGTTCAAGTTCGAATCTCAAAGTTCCAGAAGAGGAGCCCGGCTTTGGGGACGCCGGCGTTTTCTCACTCGATGGTCGAGCCCGCCCCTCGATGCCACATGCTCTTCTTGTCAGGTCTACTTGGCACGCTCAATGATCTCGACGAGACGCCACCGTTTGTTCTTGCTGATGGGACGCGTCTCCATGACCCGAACCGTGTCGCCCTCACGGGCGTCATTCTCCTCGTCGTGTACCATGAACGTCGACGACCGCTCCAGATACTTCCCGTACATCGGGTGCTTCATCTGGCGCCGAACGTCCACCGTGATGGTCTTATCCATCTTATCGGACTTGACAACGCCCACCCGCTCCTTCCGGGAGTTGCGGTCGGGGGCTTGCTCCGCCTGTTGCTCCGTCTGCTCTTCCATCTGCTCTTCCGTCTGCTCCATGATACTCTATCGGCATTTCTGGCTGAACGATCGTGCGTCGGTGGCGGGGCAGGGGGCTACGCCGTCTCCTCGTCGGCCCGCCTTTTCTCGTTTCGGATGGTTTTCAGTCGCGCGATAAGGCGGCGCTTCGTGCGCAGGAGCATCGGGTTTTCCAGTCGGCCCCGTATCGCATGCTGAAACCGAAGTTCTTCCAGCTCATCTTCTTCCTCGTCAATACGGGTTTCAATTTCCGCAATGCTCAGGTCTCGAATTTGATCGGCTTCCATTGCTCCAACAGTTAAGTTCAACAGTACCCGAGAGCACCCACGACCGGATCTACTCGGCCCGAGAGCCCGGACGGACCACAAACTTCGTCTTAATCGGCAGCTTGTGCTTGCCAAGGCGCAGGGCTTCCCGGGCGCTTTCCTCGTCGGCACCGCCTCCTACCTCAAAGATTACGTTCCCGGGCTGGACAGGGGCAACGTAGTATTCAGGCTCTCCCTTCCCCTTCCCCATGCGGGTCTCGGCTGGGGTCTTCGTGACGGGTTTGTCGGGAAATACACGGATCCATACCTTCCCGTCCCGCTTCAGGTAGCGGTTGATGGCAACCCGGGCGGCCTCGAGCTGGCGACTGGTGATTTCTCCGTCCTCGAGGGCTTTGAGGCCAAAGTCGCCGAAGCTCAGTCGGGTGCCTTTTACGGCGTACGTGTTGCGCTTCTTGCCCTGATTGCGCTGGACCTTTCGGTGCTTCGTCTGTTTCGGTTCGAGCATGGATCGTAAATGCGGGTGCGTAAAAGGGTGCGGCGTGACTCGGCGCGGGGTGGTCAGCCTCCGCCCTCTCGACGCTGGCGTCGCTGGCTCGGAGACTCTTTCATCTTGCGCTGCTGGGCCTGCACGTTGGGACTGAGGTCCGGCTGACCGAGGATCTCGCCCCGGTGGATCCAGACCTTCACCCCAATGGTCCCGTAGATTGTGCGGGCCGTCTCCTGGGCGAAGTCGATGTCGGCCCGGATTGTATGGAGCGGGACGCGACCCTCCATGTACTCTTCCGTTCGGCCCATTTCGGCCCCTCCGAGACGACCGGAGGCGCGGAGGCGAATCCCCTCGGCCCCCATGCGCATGGCGGCCTGCTTCGCCTGCTTCATGGCACGGCGGAACGAAATTCGTCCCTCCAGCTGCTGGACGATATTCTTCGCCACGAGCGTCGCGTCGAGTTCCGGACGCTTGATCTCGCTGATATTGATCTGGATGTCTTTGCCCGTAAGCGTCTCCAGCTCCTCACGCAGCTTCTCCACCTCGGACCCGCCCCGGCCAATCACGACGCCCGGTCGGCTGGTGTGAAGCGTGAGGATGACCCGCTTCGGGGTCCGCTCGATGACGGCCCGGCTCAACCCAGCCCGCTTCAGGCGTGTGTGCAGGTAGCGGCGAATCGTCTCGTCCTCGACGAGCTTCTCTTGGAAGTCGTCCTCCGAGTACCAGTTGGAATCCCAACCGCGGATGGCGCCGAGGCGAAAGCCAATGGGGTGTGTTTTCTGACCCACGGTGCGTACTTCGTGGTTTTGGTTCGCAAAAGAATGCGTAGTAGGGCCGGGGAAGCCTGGTTGAATCAGGCCATTTCTTCCTCAGGTTCTTCTTCTACCGCTACGACGACCGTGAGATGCGTCGTGCGTTTTCGGATGGGAGCAGCACGTCCCTGGGCACGGGCCTGGTGGCGCTGAAAGGTTGGCCCCTCGTCGGCCTTGATTTCGTCCAGCTGGAGCGCTCCCTCGTCGAACCGCTCGTCGTACTGGTCCATCAGATTGTAGACGGCTGAGCGAATCGTCTTCTCGACGACCCCCGTCACCTTCTGGGGCATGTAGTCCAGAATGGCCACCGCCTCCGGCACGCTGCGTCCTCGAACGAGGTTGATGACGCGGCGCATCTTGATGGGCGAGCTCCGAATGTACCTGCGGACGGCTCGTGCTTGCATGTCTTATCGTTCGGTTTGCAGTGTGGCGTACAGGAGCGCAGCGGTACGACCGCGACCGACGGGAGAGCCCAGTGCGGCCGTGGAGGAACCGCGCTACTGCCCCGGCTTCCGGATTCGCTGGTCGACCTTCGCCTGCGAGTGCTCGGTGAACGTTCGGGTCGGGGCGAATTCCCCTAGCTTGTGGCCGACCATGTTTTCGGTCACGTAGACCGGGACAAACTGGTGGCCGTCATGAACGGCAAATGTGTGCCCGACAAACTCCGGTGTGATGATCGAGTCTCGGCTCCACGTCTTGATAACCTTCTTCTCGTCGGACTCATTGAGCGCGTCGACCTTGCGCTGCAGCTTATAGTAAACGTACGGTCCCTTGCGTAGAGAACGAGGCATGTCGTCGGGAAAGTTTGGATCTTAGAGGTACGACTCGCAGCTGAGCATCGGAGCGGGGGACGGCCTGAACCCGTTATCCGCCGCCTCCACCCCCCGATTCTGTGCGACGTCGAATGATGTACTTGTTCGACTCTTTATTTCGAGTGCGGGTCTTGTAGCCCTTCGCCGGAACGGCCTGTCGCGAGCGGGGATGCCCACCGGACTTCAGGCCCTCTCCGCCTCCCATCGGATGGTCGACTGGATTCATGGCGACCCCCCGGGTGCGGGGACGACGGCCAAGCCATCGGCTGCGTCCCGCCTTGCCAAGCGTGATGTTTTCGTGCTCGACGTTGCTCGTCGTGCCTACGGTGGCCCGGCAGTCTGAGGGGACCAGCCGAGTCTCACCGCTGGGCAGCTCCAGTGTTACGTAGTCTCCTTCACGGGCCGTAATTTGGGCGTGCGTCCCTGCCGCGCGGGCAAGCTGTGCCCCCTTCTTGGGCCGCATCTCGATGCAGTGCACCTGTGTCCCAATGGGAATGTTGCTCAGCGGCAGGCAGTTGCCCACCTTGGCCCTCGCCTCCGGCCCATTCATGACCTCGTCTCCAACCTCGAGGCCGTCCGGGGCAATGATATAGCGCTTTTCCCCATCGGCGTAGACAATCAGAGAAATACGGGCCGAGCGGTTCGGGTCGTACTCAATCGTCTCGACCCGAGCCGGAATGCCGTCCTTGTCGTTGCGCTTGAAGTCAATTCTCCGGTAGCGCCGCTTGTGGCCCCCTCCGCGGTAGCGCATCGTCATCCGCCCCTGATTGTTGCGGCCCCCACTGTTGGTCAGCGGCTCCAGCAGGCTGCGTTCCGGCTCAACCGTCGTCACGTCCTCCTTGTCGTCGATCGAGTACTGCCGCTGGCTATTCGTCGTCGGGTTTCGATTTTTGATCGACATGGCTGTGGGTTGGGATTTGGTACGCTAGTGAGGGGCAAAGGGCTAAATACCCTCGAAGAAGTCAATCTGCTCGCCCTCCGGATCGAGATCCACGATGGCCTTCTTGAACCCGGACGTGCGGCCCTCGATCATGTTGCCGTCTCGGAACTGGCGACGCCGCTTTCCGGGGACGATGTTGGTTCGCACGTCGTCCACGTTGACACCTGGATACCGGTCCTCCACGGCGCGCCGAATCTCGGGCTTCGTGGCATCGAGGTCGCAGACGAAGGTGTACTTCCCGTCCTCCATCTTGCGCGTGGTTTTCTCCGTTACGTAAGGGCGAATCAGCACGCGATCACTCATGGCTCAGCGTGGTTTTTGGTAGTGCAAGGATTCTGGCGAGGCGCCCGGAGGCTCACGCCGCTGTGCCCGCCGGCTCGGCCGTCGAAAGAACGTCCGTCAGCCATTCCAGCGCTCCTTCCTGCAGAAGGAGGACGTCTGCATCGAGGATGTCGACGGTGTTGATGCTCCTCACCTCCTGCACGTTCACGTTCGAGAGGTTCTGAGCGCTGAGGTAAATCTCGCGCTCCACCTCGGTGGTTGCGAGCAGAATGTCCTGCCCCTCGATTTCCAGGAGCTCGAACAGATCGGTCAGCTCGCGGGTGCTCGGCCGGTCTATAGAGAAGTCTTCGATGACTCGGACATTGTCGTTTTCGGCCTTGTAGGAGAGCGCCGAGCGCCGGGCCAGTCGCTTCTCCTTTCGGTTGAGATCGTGCGTGTAGTCTCGGGGCTCAGCCCCGTGAGCGCGACCGCCCCCACGTCGGATCGGGGACTGCGCGTCCCCGACGCGGGCGTTTCCTGTTCCCTTCTGGCGGTACAGCTTACGTCCGGATCCGCGCACTTCGTGTCGCTGCTTCGTCTTGCTCGTTCCCTGACGCTCGTGGGCCTGAATCCGTTTCACATCCAGCCAGATGACGTGGTCGTTCGGCTCGATGTCGAAGACAGTCGGGTCGAGCTCGGCCGTCCGGCCCGAGCCCACGCCATCGTCCTGGTAGATCTCAGTGTCCATGGTTCTGTGGAATTCGAGGTTTGCTGTCGTTCGGTGCGTCCAGGGGCTCCTCTCTACGCTCCCGCGCCGGGCTTCTTGTGCAGCTCAACGTATCCACTCTTCGGGCCCGGCACCGACCCTTCCACGAGGATGACGTCGTGATCTTCAAGGATGCGGACCACACGGAGGTTCTGGATTTTTGTCCGCTCGCCTCCGGTCTGACCCGCCATTTTCATCCCCTTGAACACGTGCGACGGATCGGCAGAGGCGCCGATTGAGCCCGGATGGCGCTCGCGGTCGGACTGGCCGTGCGTCTTCATGCCAACGCCGCTGAACCCATGTCGCTTAATGACGCCCTGAAAGCCTTTCCCCTTCGAAACGCCGACGACATCGATTCGCTCCTCCTCCTGGAATACATCCTCCACGCGCACCACGTCGCCCAGGTCAACGTCTCCGTCGTAGCCGCGAAACTCGACAAGGACTCGCTTGGGCGGGCATCCCGCCTTCGCGAAGTGCCCCTGCATGGCCTGAGTCGTGTTCTTCTCATCCATGTTTTCGAAGCCCAACTGCACCGCGTTGTACCCGTCGGGACCGTCCTCCGACTTGACCTGCGTCACGACGTTCGGGCCCGCCTCCACGACCGTGCAGCCGACGCTGTTGCCCTCGTCGTCGAAGACGCTCGTCATGCCTACCTTCTTTCCGATAAGTCCGCTGCTCATGGCACTAGGGTCTTTGCAGTAGTACGTCCATCGTTCGGCCTCATTCCTCGACGGGCGCGAGCTGGAGTCGGACGCGCCGCATGCCGTTCCAGCTTCGTCCGGGGAAGAGGGTGCTCAAAAAGGCCCGCGATCCGTTTCTTTGGTTCCCAGGCAAGCGGAGGATGGCTCGGCTTACTTCAAAGCGGTAGGTCCAAATAACGGGTCGAGATCCTCCGAAGGGACTTTTGAATCCCGGTATCATTCGAAGCAACCGGTCACCGCGGAGCTCAACTCGGCCCTCTGAAAGCACTGTCGTGCTGTCCGAGCGTTCACCTATTACCCGGTAGGTTCGGTTCTTGTCATCGTCGCGGAAGATGAACCGGATTGCGGTGTAGCGAAGTTCACTCGTGTAGTTGAAGTCTCCGACCTCAAGGCGTTCGGCTTTCCACGTTCCGGTGAGTCGCTGGTACAGAGAAGACTGCTTCGATCCGCTCCCATCACAGCCCTCAACGACGAGCACTCCCGCACACAGAAGCAACAACGCTCCCAGAACGGGCCGGAAACTTGTGCTCGGCATCACACCTTGATCTCAACGTCTACGCCGCTGGGCAGCTCAAGCTGCATGAGCGCGTCCACCGTGTCGCTGCTTGAAGACAGGATGTCGATCAAGCGCTTGTGGTGGCGCCGCTCAAACTGCTCGCGGCTCTTCTTGTCTACGTGCGGCCCGCGCAGCACGGTGTAGATTTTTTTCTCGGTCGGCAGTGGAACGGGCCCACTGACGACCGCCCCTGTTGACTTAACGGTCCGGATAATTTTCTCCGCGCTCTTGTCAATCAGCGAGTGGTCATAGGACTTCAGCTTAATGCGGATGTCCTGCTGCGCGGCCATGTCTTACAATTGATTTTCGAATGTGAGGCGCAAAGTGCCGGTCCAACCGTCGGCCGACTTTTCGGGGCTGCAGTATCGGAAAACGATGCAGCTAGTCCAGGATGTCGGTAACGACGCCGGCCCCTACCGTGTGCCCCCCCTCCCGA